>CAZCER010000219.1:0-8045 GCA_964497385.1 uncultured Armatimonadia bacterium
ACCGCGCAGGACGAAGAGGTCCAGGGGTTCCGCGTAGATCGGCGGGAGGGCGGCCAGGAGGGACCGGAGGCGATGTCGGGTGTCCGCCTGGACCGCCGCCGCCTCGACCGCGCTGCGTTCTCCGATCTCCCCCGGCGCCGCGCCATCCGTCCAAGGGTCGGCGAAGAGCATTGGGGCGCGGAGCGAGCGCCTCCGCCAGTTGAGAGTCACGGTGCGGGCCACCTCGCGGATCCACGGAAGGAAGCCCGCCGGAGATCTCAGGTCCCCGAGCCGAGCGTGCGCGCGGATCAGCACTTCCTGCACGACGTCCTCGATGTCCTCAGTGGGCCCGAGGATTGAAGCGGCGATGGCTCGGACCAGGGGGCGAGCGCTCTCAAGCCGCGCGGTGTCGCAAGCCGCGGGGGCCAGACCGGAGCAGAGCGCGGTCGTGAAGGTCATGGGACTCGTCCTCTCTTCGCGGCGCAAATATCTGTTTGGCGAACGTATATACCCATGCGCGCGTCCTGTCAAGACGAGAGCGCGCAAAAACCTCAAGAGGACCGCCCAAGCCGCCGATACCACATCAGCGCCAAGGGCGTCGCTGAACGACGTCCGGTCCGTTTCCCGGGGCGGAGCCCCATCGGACCCCCGTCTTCGAAATGCGCGGCCTAGGGCCGCAGGTGGGGGTGAGCCAAGGATGGCTCTGACGCGGCAGTGCTGCGCCTGCCATCGCATACATGTATCGTCGGGGTCCTCCGAGGAGGACGGCGGCCGATGGGTGCTTCCGTCCGCGCCCCTCGGTGAGGTCACCCACACCTATTGCCCCCGCTGCTACGAGCGCGCCTTGGGCGAGCTGCGACGTCTGGCGCGGCTCCAGAGCGCCCCCGGAGCCGGCTCCTAAGGCGCCTCCGACGCCAGCCAGACCACCAGACCGCTCCGAACACCCGTAGTGCGCAGACGGTTCTTCTCCCGGACGGTTCGCGCTTAGGAGGAGAGCGGAATGACATCGCTTGTACAGAGAGTCCGCCTCGGGGAACTACTGATCGCGGCGGGACGGCTGAAGCCGGAGCACCTGGAGCGCGCTCTGGCGGTGCAGGCGGCGTCGCATCTACGCAGCCGGCTCGGGGACATCCTGGTCGAGCTGGCGTTCTGCGATGAAGAGGACATCGCGCGCAGCCTCTCCGAGCAACTCGACATGCCCTATCTGGACGCGCGGACGGTTGTGTGCGATCGCGAAGCGCTGGACACGCTCGGGCGCGACCTCTGCGCGGACCAGCAACTTGTGCCCACGCGCTCTGAGGACGGCCGCCTTCTCCTCGCGATGGCCGATCCTCTCGGGATCGAACTCATCGACTTCGCCCGCCAGGTGCTTGGCGCAAGCGTCGGCCCCGCGGCCGCCACGCGCTCCGCGATTCGGGCCGCGCTCGAGGCCCTGCACAAGCCCGTCGATTCCCTGGATCTCATGATCCAGGAGGCCTCCACGAACCTGGCGCGAGGCGGCCTGGCAGTGGACCTCGAGGAACTCGAGGACGGCGCCAGTTCCGCGCCCGCCGTGCGGCTCGTAAACGAGATCGTCGCGCGTGCGGCGGAGGAGGGGGCGAGCGACGTCCACGTCGAACCCGGCGCCACGGGCACGGACGTTCGGTACCGCATCGACGGCGCGTTGCGTCAGGTCCTGCATCTGCCCACCGCTCTGCATGAGACCGTCACGGCGCGCCTCAAGATCATGGCCGACATGGACATCATGGAGCGCCGGGCTCCGCAAGACGGCCACATTCTGACCACCGTCGGCGCGCGGCAGGTGGACATGCGGGTCTCGACGCTGCCGACGACCCACGGTGAGAAGACCGTTCTGCGGCTCCTCGGAACCGGGACGCAGTTGCCGACCCTCGAGGCCGTGGGGTTCGACGCCGACCAACTGGAGCATCTCCGGTGGGCCATCCGCCAGCCCCAGGGCTGCGTGATCGTCACGGGCCCGACGGGGAGCGGCAAGTCCTCCACGCTCCTCGTCTGTCTGCAGGAGATCGCGAACGAGTCGCTCAACGTCACCACCATCGAGGACCCGGTTGAGCGCGAGATCCCCGGCGTCTCGCATACTCAGGTGAACGAAGTGGCGGGGCTCACTTTCGCGAACGGCCTGCGCGCCCTGCTGCGCCAGGACCCGGACGTCATCATGGTGGGCGAGATCCGCGACGCCGAGACGGCCGAGATCAGCATGCGCGCGGCGCTGACCGGGCATCTCCTGCTGACGACCGTTCATGCGACGCACGCGCTCGCGGCGATCACGCGCCTTCGGGACATCGGGATCCCCGACTTCCTGCTCTCGTCCGCGATCACGCTCGTGATGGCCCAGAGGCTGATGCGAACCCTCTGCCCGGCCTGCAAAGCGCCGCAGGCGCCCAGCGAACTGGAGCGCGCGGTGATCCTCGACGCGCTCGGCCGCCCCCTGGAGGGCGAACTCTGGACCGCGGAGGGCTGCGAGCACTGCGGCGGCCGAGGCTATCTGGGACGCACCGCCGCAGCCGAGGTCGTCCCGTTCCGCGAGGAACTCCAGCGCTTGGTGGCGGCCGGGGCGGACGAGTTGACGCTCGCGCGCGCGGCGCGCGCCGAAGGCGCTCGGTGGATGTTTGAGACAGGTCTCTCCAAGGTGCTCTCCGGCGCGACGTCGATGCGCGAACTCATGCGCACCACGCCTCTGCCGCGCCGAGACGAAGAGGCGGCTGGAGGGACCCGCATCCAGGTCGGCGCGGAGCACGGGGCCACGCGTTTCGCCGAGGCCAAGCCGTCGTCGGACCCCAAGCGCTTCGAGGAGTTCGTGCGCGGCATCAGCTCGGCTCCGTCCTTGCCCGACGTCGTGGCCCGGCTCTCGGCCGTCATGGGCGATGAGACAAGCGGCGCCTCGGAGATCGCGGAGGTCATCGAGACCGACCCGGCGATCGCCGCCAAGGTGGTTGGGGTGGCCAACTCCGCCGCGCTCGGGCTCCGCCGCAAGGTGACGTCGGTGACGGAGGCGGTGGCGTACCTCGGGCTGAGCCAGATCTGGGCCCTCACCGTCGGGGCAAGCGTTGCCCAAGCGCTTGAGCCGTATGACACCGAACTGCTCTCCCTGGAAGACCTGTGGGTGCACAGCTACGGGACGGCGGTGTGCGCCCGGGTCCTGAGCCACCGCGTCATGGGGGGCTGGGAGAGCGAGGCGTACCTGGCCGGGCTTCTTCACGACGTCGGGAAGCTCGTCCTTGCCGCTTACCTGCCCGAGGAGTTCGCGAGCTGCATCCGATCGGCGGAGCTGAGCGGAGCGCCTCTATGGCAGGTCGAGCAGACCTACCTCTCCTTCTGCCACGCCGATGTCGGAGCCTGGCTGCTCGAAGGCTGGCGGATCCCGGAGCCGGTCTGCCGCGCGGTGCGGGCGCATCACTACCCGCCGTCGGGGGAGCAACCCGATGACGCCCACCTCACCACCGTGCTGGTGAGCCTCGCGAACGACACGGTCAAACGCTTGGGGGTGGGGTTCTCCGGCGACACGACCATCTATGAGTCGCCGGCGGACGATCAGGCGCTGCTCGGACTGTCGGATGAGGATCTGCAGGCGGCCGGGCGGGCGACGACCCGCGCGGTCGACGAAGCGCTGCGGATGCTGGGGCACGCCTAACTCTCGGCAAGGCCCTCTCCGGACTCGTCCTCGCACTCCTCGGGGATCGAGCGAAAGAACACGGCCGTGTCGGTCGCCTCGTGCCAGTACGCTTCGACGGCGACCTCGGGGAAGCGCCTCTGGATCCGATTGCGGGCTTCCTCCGCATCGGCGCAGGCCTTGCGCTTGGCCTCGTCGGCGGTCGCGTCAGGCCCGAGCACGTCGAGGCAGTAGCGGCAGTTCTCATGGAAGACAAGGATGACGCGGCGGACCTCATTCATCTCCACAAGGAAGTCAAGGTGCCGCCAAAGGACCTCCGCGTCCTCCTCGTCCCGGTGCGTGCCCGCCAACGCCGCCGGGCCCCCGGGGACCGCAAGCCAGTCCGCGCCGTCCACCCGCAGGAGGCTCTCCAGGAACTCGTCGATGTAGCGCGAGTAACGCCCGTCGCTGCAGAAGACGGCGAGCGCGCCGCGCGGGACATCCTCAAAGACGCGTTGCCAACAACTCACCCGATGCACGCGTGCACCTCCTCGCTCGCGGGGCCGAGGCCCTAGCGGCGCAAGACCGCGCCGGCCAACTCGCCGTTGTACTCCCCATCCTCAACCACGATCCGACCGTTCAAGAGCACACGGACGATCCCCGCGGGGCGCACGCTCGGGTACGTGGGAGCGCTGCGGTCGCTAAGACGGAGGCGGTCGAGAATTACCAGATCCGCAAAAGCGCCCGCTTTGACGATTCCTCGGTCCGGCAGCCCCAACCGCGACGCCGGGAGCCCGGTGAGGCGATGGACCACGGTCTCGAAAGCAAGCGTCGCTTGAGGAGCCGCCTCGATCTCGGCCTGCTCGTCGGACGCCTCTTCCACCGGCTCGTCCGGCGCGCGGCTCTCGTCGGGCTGCGGAAGAGGGGTCGGAGCGTCGAGCCCGACGGGCGCCGTCTCGTGCTCCGCGCGCACGCGGCTGCCTCCTCCACGGCGGGGGCGGTCCTCGTCTTCCTCTCCGGCGGCGGGCGTCGGATCCGTCGGGGGCTCCTCGACCTGGGTCGTCGGCGCCTCCGGCGGCGGGGCTTCCTGCTTCACGAACGTAGTCAGCGCCCGCACCGTGTTCGCGTAGGACCACGGGAAGAGGTACTTGGTGTCCGCCGCGGCGGGCGGCGCCGAGGCGTCGGAAGCGATGGCCACAAAGCCGCGCCCGAGCGTGTCGTGCAACTCCGGCAGGAGCATCTCCGCCATGTAGACGCCCATCGTCGGGATCTCCGCGCCCGTAAGGACGCCCGCATCGGCAAGGGCGAGTTCGGCGACGAAATCCAGGAGGTTCAGCGCACGCCGCGTCCGCGCCACCTCCGCCACGGTCATGTCGTAGACGCCCTCCCACGCCGAGGTGCGCGGGTAGAAGATGGACGGGTCCACGACGCCGAGCTGCTGAGCGATGTGTGCGAGCAGTTCCGCGGACCCAATCTTGTCCCGCAGCGCCTCGCGATGCACGGGGGGCCGCAGGTCGGGCGGAATGTAGGCCTCGGCCACGCTGAGACCGCAACCCGGATGCGCGTAGCAGTCCGCGGACACATCGAGCCCGGACTCGATGGCCGCCTCGACCATGTCAAGCGCCGCCGCCGAGTTCGCCCAGCCGGCGTCGAAAGTCGCTCGGAAGCGGGACAAGTGGACCTTCGCTCCGCTGATCCTGCCCAGCGTAAGCGCCTCGGCCGTCGCGTCGACCGCCTCAGCGCCGCTCGAGCGCCGGCGCACCGCAAGCAACGCGCGGTCGGCGGAGCCAACCAGTCTCGCGAGGCCGGCAAGCCGCTCGAGGGGCGTCGCGGCCGATGGGCCCGACTCCAGGTCCACCGACAAGCCGTACGCGCCGGCGGCGAGCGCCGCCTGAAGCGCCGAGGCGACGTCCCCTTCGGCCCCGACCGCCTCGAGCAGCGAGGCGTGGCCCACCAGGGTCGCGTAGTTGACCGGCGTCCCCTGCGTCTCCAGACTCTCCAGGTGGGCCTCGATGTCGAGCGCCGACCGGCCCGCGTTGCCTGAGAGCGCGGTCGTGACGCCCTGTTCCAGGAGCATCTTCGCGGTGTGCTTCGGGATGGCCCCATCGCTCGGCGGCAGCGGGTGGACGCGCAGAGCCGAGAAGCAGCGCCCTTCCAGATGGGTGTTCAGGTCGACGAAGCCCGGGCAGATCACGAGGCCCGTGCAGTCGATCGTCTCGCGCGCCTCGCCGACCTCCCCGACGGCCACGATCCGGTCGCGCGAAATGCCGACATCCCCGACGAAGCCCGGTGAGCCGGTCCCATCAACGATGGTCGCGCCCTTGAGCGCAAGGTCGCAGCGCCGTCCCGCGCCGCTCTCCGGCGCGGCCTCCTGGGCGGGGGCTCGCCGCGCCGCGAGGGAGAGCGCTCCGACCGCCCCGGCGCCTGTCAGGAACCGCCGTCTATCGATCCATGGACTCAACGCGTACCTCCGTCTGGCGTGCGCGGACGCCCTTGGGCGCCTGTGCGCATTCGCTTCCACAAGGAACGCGGGAAGACCTTGGCGGTTCCCTCAGGGCGCTACTCACGCCACCGAGCGACCGCGCCGGACTCACCACCCGCCTCCGCGCTCTCCGCCTCCGCGCGGGGCTTCGGTTCTCCGAGCGTGTAGGCCGTCACCGCGCCCCCGCGCATCACGAGGAGGAGCGGCGGTTCGCCCTCGGTCTCGAGCCACGCTGTCTCGGACTGGTCGTACGGACCGGACGCCGAGGCGACGCGCTCGCCGGTCGCCAGGTCGAGCACGATCGTCCCTCCGTAGGCGGACATGGCGACAAGCCCCGCCGAGCGAGCGACCTCACAGGGCCCCAGGTAGGACGTCTCGCCGGGGTTCAGGGCGGTGCGCCAAACCCGGCCCCCGTCCGCGCCGATCCCGAACGCCGCTTCGCCGGTCTCGTCCGCTCCGGTAACCAGCAGACGCACAGCGCCGTCCGGCGGCTGCACGGCGCGCGCGAACTCGAGGCGCGACACGTCGTTCCAGACGCGCCCCTCCGTCCCGTCGGCCTCGTAGAACTGCACGCGCTCCATCTGCACGTGCGCGACGACGTCGACGTCCCCGTCGTCATCGACGTCTCCGCCGCTCACGAACGGCACTTCGGCGGACATGTCCACTCTCCAGACCTCCGTGCCTTTGCGCCCGACGACGCCGACGCCGGGCGGGTCTCCGAGGCCGATCAGAACCTCGTCAACGCCGTCGCCGTCGAGATCCGAGACGGCCGCATCGCAGATCACGTAGCCGGCGGTGTGGCTCCACAGTTCGGAACCGTCGTCGTCATAGGCTTGCACCATCGGATCGCTGAAGTAGGTGAACGCCACCAGCTCGAGCGGCGGGTCGGTGTCGAGCTGCCCCGCTCTCAGCGCGCGGCCCGGCTCCCCGAGCGAGAGGCGCGCCAGTTCCTTGCCGTCCCGATCGAGCCGCACGCACTGCGAGCCGTCGGCTACGTACACGACCCCTTCGCCGCTGTCGGTCGCCACGCCGCTGCAGAGCGTCCCGCACGACCACTCCGCCGCCAGGCCTATCTCGGTGGCGGCCGGTGGCCTCGACGACGGGAGCCCCATCGAGCCGGCTCGGAGCGGCCCGGAGGCCGCGAACACCTTCGCCGCGCGGTAGACCACGATCCCTGCCGCCGCGAACACCACCAGGGCCGCTGGGACCGCGATGAGGAGCACGATCCCGCACCAGCCGATGCCCGATTTGCGCGGGGCCGTTCCGCCTTGCCAGTCCGCCATCGGAAGCACCATCCAAACTCAAGATCCGCCCGGAAGTGCAAGCGGCCTATCAAGCCTACCAGACGCGCCGGCAGCCCCAAAGGCGCGCTCGGGGAGGAGCCGCTCGCTCGCGGCCTGAATCCCCTTGGCCTGACAGAGGAGATGACGGCATGGACCTCACGACCCCGACCGGCGGCTTCGAGACGCTCAAGTGGGACGGCGACGCGCTCGCCATCATCGACCAGACGCTCCTGCCGGTCGAGTACAGGGTCATCCGCCCGAACACGGTCGAGGCCGTCTGTGAGGCGATCCGCGCGCTTCGGGTCCGCGGCGCCCCCGCGATCGGTTGCGCGGCCGCGTACGGGATGTGCGTCGGCGGCCTCGCCCACGCAGGCGACCTGGCAGGTCTGCGCGCCCACCTGGAGCGCGTCGGGCAGGAACTCGCCGCGACGCGCCCGACCGCGGTGAACCTCTTCTGGGCGATCGAGCGCACGCTTCGGGTTGTCCGGGCGGAGCACGCAAGCCCGGACGCCCTGCGCGCGGCGCTGCTCGAGGAGGCGCACGCGATCACGCGCGAGGACGACGCGGCGTGCCGCGCGATCGGACGCCACGGCGCGGGGCTCATTCCAGACGGAGCCGGCGTGCTCACGCATTGCAACGCGGGCGGGCTCGCCACCTCGGGCTACGGGACCGCCCTGGGCGTGATCCGGGCCGC
>CAZCER010000220.1:0-8012 GCA_964497385.1 uncultured Armatimonadia bacterium
CGCTCGAGGGCCGCCACGAGTTCCTCCCACGCGCGCTCGTCGAGCGTCCTCGACAGCGCCTCGACGGCCTCCGCCTCCACGTGGTAGCTGGCGTCCGATCGAGCCGTGGGCAGGAGCGCGTCGAAGGCCTCCGCCGTGCGCCACGCCCCCAGCGCACGCACGACGGCGCGGCGCGCCTTGGGATGCTCGAGACCGACGGCCTCCCGGAGCGCCTCGAAGGCGGCCGGCGTCCGCACGGTTGCCAGCGCGTCGGCGGACTCGGCCTGAACGCCCCAGTACGCGTCCTTCAGCAGGGCCTCGCGCAGCGCTTCCACGGCCGCGAGCGTGCCCTTCTTCGCGAGCGCCTGTGCGGCGTAGACGCGGCCCATCACATCGTCATCCTGCGCGAGTTGCGCGCGCAGCATGTCCTCATCGAGCTTGAGTTCGAGCGTCTTCGGGATGGTGTTCGCGGGATCGAAGGCGATCCAGTCCGGGCGCGCACCGAGCGGCACATGGAAGGTGTGCTCCGCGTCCTCGACGTCAAAGGTCCGCGTCTCATCGTAGGCGCTCTCCCCGGCGCCGCCGACGAACCGCACCTTCAACGGAAGCGCGAAGATGGAGGTCATCTCATCGGGCTTCTGCGTCTGCTTGACCGTGAGAGCGAGCAGCCGCGTCTTGTCGTCCCACACGGCGGAGACCTCGAACTGCGGGTGGCCGCCCTTGTAGACCCACTGATCGAAGAAGCGGTCGAGGCTCCGGCCGGTCACGTCCTCGAAGGCGCTCACGAGATCGGCCGTGGTCGCGTTCGCGCCGGCGTTGCGCTCCACGTACTCCTTCACCGCGCGGAAGAAGAGCGCGTCTCCGAGTTGGGTCCGCAACAGGTTGAGGACACATCCACCCTTCGCGTAGATGTGCGCGTCGAAGAGGTCCACGGGGTAGCGGTAGACCGTGTTGACGATGCCCCGACGGTACCGCCCACTGTCCTCCCCGAGGTACCCCCTCATGGCTCCGTACATCTCGTACCGGAACTCGTCTTCGCCTCGGCTGTGGCGGAACCAGAGCTTGTCGAAGAAAGTCGCGAAGCCCTCGTTCAGCCAGGCGTGGCTCCAGTCGCGGCAGGTGACGAGGTCCCCGAACCAGCTATGGACGAGTTCGTGCGCGACGAGGGGCTCCGACGTCGTGTCCAGGCTAGCGCGCTCGTCATGCAGCGTCCGCCATGTCTGGATCGTCGCCGTGGAGTTCTCCATCCCCCCGTAGCGAAAGTCGGTCGCGGTGATCTGCGCATACTTCGCGAATGGGTAGCGCACGCCGATGATGTCGGAGTAGAAGGCGACCATCTCGGGCGTCCGCCCGAACGAGCGCTTCCCCTCATCGAGCTTGTCGGGCGGCACGTAGTAGTTCACCGGGATGCCGTCCCACTCGTCCTCGACCTCGGCGTACTCCCCCGCGGCGAAGGCGGTCAGGTAGGTGGAGTTCGGGACATCCATGCGCCAGTGGAAGGTCGCCGTGCCGTCCTCGTTCGCGCGGCGGTCGACGAGCACGCCGTTCGAGAGGCAGAACCACCCACCCGGCACGGTCGCGATCATCTCCGTCGTGGCCTTCTGGTGAGGCACATCGAGGCACGGAAGCCAGCAACGCGCGTCCTCGTCGAAGCACTGGCTCCAGACCTCGGTGCGTTTGTCCGGGTGGTCCTCGTCCGGCGCGATGAAGTGCAGCCCGCGCTGTGGCGTCGCCGAGTACTCCACCGAGATGGCGGCGTCCTCACCAACCGCGAGTGGCGGGTCAAAGGTGAGTTCCAGGCGCTTCCCGGGGTTCCGCCAGCCAAGCGACGTCGAACGGTCGCAGGTCACGGCCGAGACGCGTAGGTCCTCGGCGTCGAGCGCGAGGCTCGCGACCGGCTCAGCGACCGGACTAACGGTCAGGCGCACGGTCGCGGAGATGGACCTCGCGGGCACGTCGAGAGCGACCTCGGCGCGCACGTGGCGCACATCGACGACGCGGTCGCGCGCGTAGCGGGTGGGCGTGCCCTCCGGCGCGAAGGGCTTCCACGCGCGCTCTTTCTCGTCGGCGCCGCCCATCTCGCGCGCGCGCATCTCCGCCAACTGCCATGCTTCCGTGAACTCGTGCGCCCAAGGCATAGGTCGCTATCCGTCCTTCGTGGTGCGGAGATCGGGCGTGCCGCCACTTGCGGCCGTGTGAGGGTTCGCGGGTGCGGCCACGATACCTCATCCGACGGCGGCGCGGTGCTACAATGCGCCTTGCGGCGGCATAGGGCCCGCCGGCCCTGTTGGGAGGACCACAGAGTGGACTACGAGGTCGGACCCGAGGAGACGCTCTACGACGGCAAGTTCCTCTCACTGCGTCGGCGGCCGTTCGCTGGCGGCTGTTGGGAGTACACGGCCCGCCGTGGAGTGACCGGCATCGCGGCGATGCTCGCCGTAACGGACGACGACTGCGTGCCTCTGGTAAGGCAGTACCGCATCCCCGTGGGCGCCGAGGTCTGGGAACTCCCCGCCGGCCTCTGCGACCGCGAGGAGGACCTCGCCGCCACGGCGGTGCGCGAACTCGAAGAGGAGTGCGGCTACACGGCTTCCGAAGTGCGCCCGCTCCTCCGCACGCCAGCGGCGCAGGCGGCGCAGACCGCGATCATCGACATCTTTCTGCTGACCGGTCTCCGGAAGATCGACGCACCGCCCGGAGACGAGGTGTTCCCGATCCACGTGGAACTGGTGCCCCGAGGAGAACTGGCGGACTTCCTGACCGCGCGGCTCGCGGCCGGCGAACTGGTCGACGCGCGGATCTTCGCCGCCCTGCACGCGGCGGAGCGGATCCTCGGCTAGGCGCCGCCCGCCCGTCCTATCGCCCGCGACCCGCCTTCTTCTTGGGCGCCGTCTTGGGCTTCGCCGGGGCAGCCTTGGGCGCGGTCTTCTTCGCAGGCGCGGTCTTCTTCGCAGGCGCAGTCTTCTTCGCAGGCGCGGCCTTCTTCGCAGGCGCGGTCTTCTTCGCAGGCGCAGTCTTCTTCGCAGGCGCGGGCTTGGCCGCCGGCGTCTTCTTGGGCGCGGTCGTCTTGGCCGGGGCCTTCGCGGGAGCCGCCTTCACCGTCGCGCTCTTCTTCGCGGTCGCTTTTGGCGCGGCGGTCTTCGGGGTGGGCTTGGCGGCCGGCGCGGCCTTCTTCGCCGCCGGCGCTTTCGCGGGCTTCACCGGCTCCTCGACGGCGGGCGGGGGCGGAACCGCAGGCGCGGCCGGAGGAGTCGCCCGCTTCTTGGGGGCCTGCTTCGCCTTCCACTTCTCGTAAGCGGGCTCCATGTCCTCGAGCGTCTTCGCGACCACGTCGCGCACCCGCATGTCGTCATCGTTTCGGAGCGCGGCAAGCGCGTCGTAGGTCGACGGGTCCGCGATCGTGGCAAGCGCTTCGACCACCTTGCGCCGGACCGGCGGGCGGGGGCTTGCGAGCAGTTCCATCAGGCGCGGGATCGCCTCCTCCGCGCCGAGCGCCCCCAGGGCGACCGCGGCGTGGAGCTGCACCGCCCATTCGGGGTCCTCGAGCGCGGCGAGGAGCGGCTTGATGGCGGCGGGGTCGCCGAGTTCGCCGAGCGCCTGCGCGGTCTTCATCCGCACGGCCCAGTCGGTGTCATCGAGGCACTTCGTGAGGGGCTTCAGAGCCTCGTCGGAACCGATGGCCTTGATGGCCTCGACCGCCGCGGTCCGCAAGTCCTTGTTGTCGCTCTTCAGCAGAGCCACGAGCTTCGGAACCGAGTCCCGGTGGCGAAGCTGCCCCAGGGCGATCGCGGCGTAACGTCGGACGCGATCGTTCTCATCTTTGATCGCGCGAATAAGCGCATCCGCCGCGCGGGTGTCGCCGAGACGCCCGAGAGACTCCGCGACCCAGCGCCGGACGATGTAGTCCTCGTGCCCGAGAGCGCCGATCAGCGGCTCGACGGCGGGCTTGCCGATCTTGACGAGCGCTTCCGAAGCGGCTTCGCGCACATCCATGCTCGCCGAACTGAGGGCCGCAAGGAGAGGCTCCACGGCCTTGCCCGACCCGATCTCCCCGAGGGCGAAGGCCGCGCAGCGCGCGAGATCCACGTTCTCGTCATCGAGCAGGTCAATGAGCGGCTTGATGGCCTTCTTAACGCGCAGTTCGCCGAGTGCGATGACGATCGACTTCTGCACCTCGACGTTGCGCTCGGAAAGACGATCGATGAGCGTATCCACGACGGAGCCGTCGCCGATCTTGCCGAGAGCCTCCGCCGCCCACTTCCGAGCGAGCGAGTCGGTCGAGTCGAGGCAGGCCATGAGCTGCTGCGTCGCGGCCTCACCGATGTTGGCAAGCGCCTCGGAGGCCGCCCGCTGCACGTTCACGCTCGTGTCGCTCAGTGCGACAACGAGGCTGTCGACCGCGCGCGCGTCGCCGATCCCGCCCAACGCTTGGGCCGCGCACTTGCGCACATGAAAGGCCCGGGCCTGCATCGCTTCCAGAAGGGCAAGCACCGACGGCTCGCCGATCGCGATCAGTTCCTCGACGGCCTCGGCCTGGACGGCCTCGTTCTTGCTCTTGAGCAGATCAATGAGTTCCGCGATACGGTCGCTCTGTTTGGGCATTCACTCACACCTCGAAGCATCGCGCCCCGGCGCGGCTGTTAGGAGCCCGCCCCAGGTGGCGCCGTGGCACACTTGCTCGTCCGGAGTTGTTGTGGGCGCATGTCTCGGCGGCGGGCCCGGATCGAACCGCGTGCAACGCCGAGACCGCGTCGCCCGCCGGCCCTCGGCTCGCCGCGCCGCCGCGTCAGTCGCGCTCGACCAGGATCCCCTTGGGTCGGATCCTGAAGGGAAGGACTTGCGCTCCGCGCGCCGCCAGCGCTTGCTCCACATCGCCGCGCGCGCCCGGCTTGCAGAAGGAGATCATGCATCCGCCACCCCCGGCCCCGCACACCTTGCTCGAGAGCGCCCCCGCCTCGCGAGCCGCCGCCATCATGCCGTCGATCACATCCGTCGTGACTCCGTCAGCCAAGCCCTTGCGGGCCTCCCACTCACGGCCCAAGCACTCCGCGAAGGCGTCCAGATCGCCGGCGAGGAGGCTCTGGCGAAGGTCCTCCGCCGACGTCTTGATGACCTGCAGGTTGGCGCGGGTGACCCCCGTGTCCTCCACATAGGCTTTGAGCATGTTCCAGTTGCTCGCACCCGAAAACCGCGACTCACCCGTGAAAACCAGCGTCAGACGCTCGTCCAGTTCCCGCCGGATCGACGGATCGACGACCAGGGGCTCCACACGGTTGCCCTCGACCCCGAACCAGATGGCGTTCACGCCGCCATAGGCGGCCGCGTAGTAATCCTGCTTGCCTGTGGGCACCAGGATGCACTGCGCCTCGATGTTCGCCGCGATCTCGATCAGGAGTTCGGGCTCGATCTCGCGCCCTTGGAGTTCCCACAGCCCCGCCGACAGCGCGATGAGCAACGCGCTCGAAGAGCCCAATCCGGTGCCCTTCGGCGCCATGTTCCGCGTCCGGACGGTTAGACCTCCGGGGGGAGCGTAGACTTTCAGAGCGCGGACGATCAGCCCGGCCGGTCCTTCGGGGTCCAGACCCTCGAGGCCCTCGGACACCTGCGACTCACCGATATCGTCACAACGAACGTCAAAGACGCCGTCCTCGCGCGTCTCGAGCACCACTTCGCTGCAGATGTCGATCGCGCAGTTGACGGTGTAGCCGCCCCCCACGAACGTGTAGAGCGGCCAGATGTCCAAGGTGCCGCCGGCGAGATCAATCCGGCTGGGGGTCGAGACTTTGATGGTCACGGGCGCCTCACCGAGTACGGAAGAAGCCAAGATCGCGCGCGATCCCGGCTTCCTGCGGTATTGTTCGGCTCAGGAGTAGGCTGACACACGTCCGGCGGCCTAGAGATCGACGATCGGGTCGTCATCGTCCGGCCGGTCCAGGATGCGCTCCACGAACGTGATCAGTTCGAGGGGGTTGAACGGCTTGGTTAGGTAGGAATCCACGCCGGACTGCCAGCCGCGGAACACGTCCGCGTCCTGGGCCTTCGCTGTGAGCATGATGACCGGGATGTCCCGAGTCTCCGGGTCCGCCTTGAGGCGCCGTAGCACACCGAAACCGTCCAGGTGCGGCATCATGACGTCCAGGACGATCAGGTCCGGCTTCACCTCACGCACCTTCTCGAGGGCCTCGCGGCCGTCATAGGCCGTATGCACCTCGTAACCATGGCGCTGGAGGTTGACTTGCACCAGCCGAACGATATGCTTCTCGTCGTCCACGGCGAGGATCTTCTTCGCCATCGATCCCTGGCTCCTCTCCGGGCCCACCCGGGTCCCTCTAACGGGCAGGTCTCACAGACAAATGGGCACGTGACGTTACCACACGCACACCGCACCGGTCAAGACAGCCGCTGCGGACGCCCAACCGGCGCCCGTGCCGTCTCTCCGCTTCCACTCGTGCTCCATGTAGCCCTGGCCGCACCCCGACCGCCGGGGCGCTTAGCCGACGACTCTCGTGTTCTCTAGCCGCGAATCCATGACCTCCCTCTCGCGCTCAGAAAGTTCGCCGCGCGCGAACTCCACTCCCGAGAACTCCGCGAAACCGCGCACCAAGGCGTCCGCGGCCTCCGACCACGCAACCGGCCGCCCCGCGGCCTCCTCGAGCGATCCGAGCGCCTCGATCTTCCCCGCGCCGGACCCGAGCAGCACCGCGCGTTCCCGCTCCTCGCGAGGAACGAGCGGGATCGACCCGTGCTGCAGAAAGCCGCCTCCGCGACGCACCTGAGCGCTGCCAACCACCTTCCGGCCGCCCGCCACCGCGTCGCACGACGCGGGGCTCTGGAAGCAGGCCACCGGCGACCGCCCGTCCGGGCGCGCCGTCGGTTTGCCGCGCGCAAGCCGCGCCTCGACGCCGATGTGCACCCGCAGCCCGTGGAGGATGGCCGCCGAGAGCGTCTTGTACGTCGCCATCACCGAGGAGCCGTCGGCGAACAGGGAGAGGGGCCCCACGACCGCATAGGTGAGTTCGTCGATGTGGTAGATCGCGCGCCCGCCGGTCGGACGCCGCACGACGGAGACGCCGAGGCGCTCCAGGCGGGACGCGTCGAGCTGCTCCGCCTTCTGGTGATAGCCGAGCGAAACCGCCGGAGGCTCCCATGAGTACAGCCGGAGCGTCACCCGCGGCCGCCCCCCGCGCGCGAGTTCCTCGCCCACGACCTCGAGGAGCGCCTCATCGCAAGCCATGTTCTCCGCCCCGGACATGCCGGGCGACTCGATCAAGCGCCACGTCCTGATGGTGAGTTCCGGCGTCTCCTCCGGCATCGGTCTCTCCCGCGCCCCATGTGGAACGGGGCCGCCTGTCTCCTGACAGAGCGGCCCCGAACGCGTCAGGTGGTCGCTACTCCCAGGTATACCGCAGATCGAGGTTCTTCGCGGCTCTCGCCTCGTCGAGGCGCCGACAGAACGCGCCGGTCGGGGCCTCGGTCACCACCTCGGGCGTCTTCTCGCACTCCTCCGCGATCCGCAGCATCGCTTCCGCAAAGGCGTCAAGCGAAGCCTTCGTCTCGGTCTCCGTCGGCTCAACCATCATCGCCTCGTGAACGATGAGCGGGAAGTACACCGTCGGGGCGTGGAAGCCGTAGTCCAGCAGGCGTTTCGCGATGTCGAGCGCGCGCGCCCCTTGCTTCTTCTGCTTGTCCGCGGACAGGACGAACTCGTGCATGCAGGGGGAGTCGTAGGCCAAATCATACGCTCCCCGCAACCGTGACAGGAGGTAGCGAGCGTTCAAGACCGCGCGTTGCGTGGCGTCCCGCACGCCCTGCGGCCCAAGGGTCATCAGGTAGGCGTACGCGCGCACCAACACACCGACGTTTCCGAGGAACGCATGCACCATCCCGACCGACCGCGGGAAGTCCCAACTCAGCGCGAGCTTCCCGTCCGGCGCGTCCACGATGCGCGGGACGGGAAGGAACGGTTCCAGCGCCTTGGTGACCGCCACCGGACCGCCGCCCGGGCCGCCCCCGCCGTGCGGAGTCGAGAAGGT
>CAZCER010000221.1:0-1380 GCA_964497385.1 uncultured Armatimonadia bacterium
CCTCCATCCGAGTACCTCGACGTGCTGGGCGAGTGCCCCGGCGCGCCCGGCGCGATCCGCTACGCGCGCGTCCGAGTGGGGTAGGGGACGGACTCGGGTGACCGTGTGACGCGCCTCGATGCGCCGCCGGCACGGGGCTTCAGGGCTGTGGTGGCCACGAGGGCGGAGGAGTGGCTGGGGTGCCGCCAGAACCAGGTTCGCACCTGCCTGGTGTGCCTCACTCTGGGCTCGCCGGCTTTACGATCGCGACAGGCGGTACGAGTAGTGGATCAGAACAGCACCGGCCGGTTGCTGCGCGCGTTCGCGGATGAGGTGGCGGCCAAGAGCACGCAGGTGTCTATCGGCGACCCGGAGGACCAACTCCGCGCGCCGTTCGAGGCGCTCCTGCGCGAGGTAGGGAAGCAGTTGCGCCTGAATGTGGTGTGTACGGGCGAGGCACACCTGCCTGATCGCCTCGGCAGGCCCGACTATGCCGTGCATGTGAACGGGGTGTTGGTCGGGTACGCCGAACTGAAGGCTCCCGGGACTGGCGGCGACCCTCAGCGCTACACCGGCCGGAACCGAGAGCAGTGGGAGCGTTTCAGTGCGGTGCCCAACATTCTCTACTCCGATGGCACCGAATGGACTCTCTGCCACGGCGGCCGGGTGGAGGGCCCCAGCGTGAGGCTGTCGGGGGGCGCCGTCACCGCCGGGGCAGCGGCGATAGGTGCGGGGGACGGGCCAGCATTGAGCCGGCTTCTGCAGAGCTTCCTCGCGTGGGAGCCGGTGGTCCCTACGGGCCGAGCAGGGCGAATCGACTTGAGGCAGTTCGCCTCGCTGGTCGCTCCCCTCTGCAGGCTGCTCCGTGACGATGTCGCCGAGGCCATCACGGATCCGCAGTCGCCGCTCGTGAAGCTGGCGAGCGACTGGCGGGACCTCCTGTTCCCGGACGCTACCGACGCGCAGTTTGCCGACGCCTACGCTCAGACCGTGACATTCGCCCTGCTCCTCGGGCGTAGTGAGGGCTCGGACCTCGTTACGCCTGAGAACGCGGTTGCCGGACTCCAGGCGCACCACGGTCTGCTAGCACGGGCTCTGCAGCTCTTGACGGACAGCCGCGCGCGCGGTGAGATCGGCGTGCCCCTGGACCTGTTGCTCCGCTTGGTCAGTGCCGTTCCTCCGTCCGCACTGGCCGATCCGGAGGATCCGTGGCTGTTCTTCTACGAGGACTTCCTCGCGGCCTATGACCCGCAACTGCGCAAGTCCGCCGGCGTATACTACACGCCCGTGGAAGTTGTCAGGGCGCAGGTTCGGATGCTGCACAGCGTACTGACGAGTCGGTTCAGGCGCCCACTCGGGTTCGCTGACCCTGACACGATCACCCTCGACCCGGCTGTGGGG
>CAZCER010000221.1:1390-7985 GCA_964497385.1 uncultured Armatimonadia bacterium
GATCGGCATCATCGAGCATGCACTGAAGCACCTGGCCCTACGAGAGGGGCCCGGTTCGGTGCCGGGTCACGCCTCAAGGCTCGCCGAGAACCTCCATGGTTTCGAGGTGCTCGTCGGACCGTTCGCTGTGAGCGAGCTGCGAGTGAACCAAGCACTCCGTGACCGGGGAGCCTCGATGCCCGAGGAAGGGCTGCGTGTCTACCTCACCGACACGCTGGAGAGCCCCAATGCCCAGCCCGCTGTGCTGCCCCTCTTCATGCAGCCCATCGCCGAACAGCACGCACTGGCACAGAAGGTGAAGAACGATGTTCCCGTCATCGTGTGCATCGGGAACCCACCATACCGCCGCACGGACCGTGCGACTGCGGCGAACCACGCTGAGACCGGTGGATGGGTGCGATGGGGAGACGAGGGCGACGACACCTCCCCGATTCTTGATGACTTCAGCAAGCCAGCCGTGGCGGCTGGTCATGGGGTGCAGCTCCACAACCTCTACAATCTATATGTCTACTTCTGGCGCTGGGCACTCTGGAAGGTCTTCGAGTGCCGGGGGAGTTCGGGCCCGGGAGCGGTCAGCTTCATCAGCGCATCGAGCTACCTGGACGGCGACGCGTTCGCCGGTATGCGCGAACACATGCGCCGACTGTGTGACGAGGTCTGGGTGCTGGATCTGGGCGGAGAGGCGCAGGGCGTCAGATCCGAGGAGAACGTGTTCGACATCCAGACGCCGGTGGCAATAGCGCTTGCGATCCGGGTGGGAGCTGAGCGACGCACGCGCCCGGCGAGAGTCCACTACGCCAGAATCGCCGGCGCCAGGGCGGAGAAGCTGACTGCGCTTGCCGCCGTGGACGACCTGTCCTCGCTGTCGTGGGAGGACTGTCCTTCGGCCTGGCAGGCTCCCTTCCGCCCATCAGGCTCCGGCCCATATGCGCAGTGGCCCCTCTTGACCGATCTGATGCCGTGGCACCAGTGTGGGATGAAAGCGGGGCGCACCTGGGTAGTGGCGGCTGATCGCGACACGCTTCGCAGGCGCTGGGAAGCTCTGCTGGCGGCTCCGACTGCGTCACGGCCAGTCCTCTTCAAGGACTCCCCGTCGGGGCGACGCGCATCGCAGGCTGCCAAGTTGCCCGGACGTCACAGGGCTCGCCTCACGCCGATCACCGAGCTGCAGGCTGGGGAGCCTGCGCCGCCCACAGAGCCGGTGGCCTATCGCTTCTTGGACCGCCAGTACGTCCTACACGATGCCCGTCTGATCGACAGACCGAGCCCCGGCCTATGGCGCGTGAGGGGCCCGGAGCAGGTGTACCTGACGACTTTGCCCAAGTCAAACATAGGGCCGGGCCCGGCCCTGGTGGCCTCCGCCGAAGTCCCTGACCTCCACCACTTCCGCGGATCGTTCGGCGGCAAAGGAGTGTTCCCGCTCTACCGGACGGCGCGCGGAGACGAGGCCAATCTGGCACCGGGCCTAACGGAGGCGCTGGCGGCCCGGTACGGGCGGGCCGTATCGGCAGCTGACGTCCTCGCTTACATCTATGGCGTCGCAGCGCATCCCGGCTTCACAGAGGTTTTGGGTAGCGAACTCGCGACGCGCCAACTGCGAATCCCGCTAACCAGCCAAGGGGAACTCTTCGAGAAGGCTCGCGCAGTTGGGGCGCGGCTCCTCTGGCTCCACACGTTTGGGGAGCGCTTCGCAGCAACGCGTAGGGTCGCCGGATCGGTGCCACGCGGGCGGGCGCAATGCGTCGTCCCCATCCCTGGGGAGCCGAGCCGCTACCCAACGACCCACCGGTATGACGAGGAGACGCAGACGCTCCATGTTGGCGAGGGCGCGGTGCGCCCCGTAGGGCCGCGGGTCTACGGCTACGCAGTGTCGGGAATGCCCGTCGTCGCTTCGTGGCTTGCCTACAGAGAGAGGGACGGGGCGGGCAAGACGAGTTCGGAACTCGACGGCTTACGCCCTGAGCGGTGGACGCCGGAGTTCACGACCGAACTCCTCCAGCTGCTGTGGATCATCGAGCACACACTGGCTGAGTCCCCAAGACAGGCCGCACTGCTCCGCGAGATAGTCTCGGGTCCCCTGATCTCGGCGGCTGACCTGCCCAAGCCGGATGAGGCGTGGCGCAGGGGGCCTGACCGGCCGGCCCCTGAGCCTGACCTGCCTGAGGAGGGCTAGCCAACGCGCGCCGGCTGCCCTCCATCCGAGTACCTCGACGTGCTGGGCGAGTGCCCCGGCGCGCCCGGCGCGACCCGCTACGCGCGCGTCCGAGTGGGGTAGGGGAGCAACCGAACCGTGAGACTCCGCACAACCAGGCGGGACCTGCCGCGGGGCGCGCTGGCGCTCGGGGCGGCGTGTGGCTCCAGGCTCCGCGCGATGCCGACCTTCGCGCAGGAGACCTTCGGTAGGACCACGGCAGGAGGAGGAGCGGGCATGATGGAGGGACGGCCGAAAGAGATCCTGGTTTGGACCGACGGTTGGACGCCCACGACGAGTGCCGAGGTCCGTGTTGAGGAGAGGCCTGGCGGCGCGCTCGCGGTGCTGGTCTCGAGCCCGGATACGCCCGTGACCCACGTGGCCCTCCGATGGCCGGCGGCGGTTCCCGCCAGGGCGCTCGTTCTCGGCGACCACTGGGAGCGCGGCTATGGGGACATGGCGTGGCGCGGCGTCGTGCCCGAGCGCGTGCTTCCGTGGTTCGCTCTGGTGCATGATCCGGGCTCGGGGCGCACCCGGGGCGTCGGTGTGGAGACAGGCGCGTCGGCACTCGCGTCGTGGCGGGTGGACGAGGCCGGCGTGACGCTCCTGCTCGATGTCCAGTGCGGCGGGTCCGGGGTTCGCCTCGGGGGGAGGACGCTCGAGGCGGCGACGGTTCGCTCGGCCATGTCCGAGGACGGCGAGACGCCGTTCGCGTTCGCGCGACGGTTCTGCGCCATGCTGTGCGCGGAGCCGAGGCTTCCGGTACAGCCGGTCTACGGCTCGAACGACTGGTACCACCGCTACGGCGCGATCTCCGCAGAGACCGTGGTCGAGGACGCCGGGCTCATCGCGGACCTGTCGCCCGACGGGGTGAACCGTCCGTACCACGTGATCGACGCGGGCTGGTACCCGGCTGGCGCGACGCTCGCGGGGCCTTTTGACCGGGGCGGAGAGGGCTTCCCGGACATGGCCGGGCTTGCCGATCGCTTGAGGGGGATGGGAGTGCGGCCCGGCATCTGGATACGGCCGCTCTTCACTAGCGAGACGGTTCCGGCTTCGTGGAGGCTGGGCGAAGGCCACCCGCACGCGGCGGCGGAGTTCGCGATGCTCGACCCGTCCGTCCCCGAGGTCATGGAGCGCGTGCGGGAGGATGTGGAGCGACTGGTCGCATGGGGCTACGAACTCGTGAAGTTTGATTTCACGACCTTCGACCTCACCGGACGGTGGGGCTTTCAGATGGAGTCGGGCCCCACGAGCGCAGGCTGGGCCTTCGCGGATCGCGCGCGCACGACGGCCGAGGTCGTGAGGTCGCTCTACGAGACGATCCGATCGGCGGCCGGGGGCGCGTGCCTCATGGGCTGCAACACGCTCGGGCATCTGGGCGCGGGTCTGTTCGAGGTGCAGCGGACGGGTGATGACACGAGCGGGAAGTTCTGGGAGCGGACGCGCCGGATGGGCGTCAACGCGCTCGCGTTCCGGATGCCGCAGCACGGGGTCTTCTTCGCGTGCGACGCGGACTGCGTGGGACTCACCGCACAGGCGGGCTGGGATCTGAACGCGGGCTGGCTGGAACTCGTGTCGCGGAGCGGCACGCCCCTCTTTGTGTCTGTCGAGCCGGCCATCCTCGACCATGGTCGGCGCGAGGCCGTGCGTCGGGCGCTCGCGTTGGCGGCAACGCCTCCAGCCCCGGCTGAGCCGCTCGATTGGCTGGAGACAACTTGCCCGCGCAGGTGGCGGTTCGCGGACGGTGACGCGGCTTTCGAGTGGGCGACCTTCCCGGGAGCGGCGTTGCCGTGTCCCGGGTAGACGCGGAGCCTGGAGGGACACGGCGGCCCACCTGGGAACCGATCCGCGACACGCGCCGTAACCCACGATGATGGGCCGCGGCCATCTGAGGAGGCTGACATGATCCACTCAATCCTGTGCGCCGCCGACCTGTTATGCTGCGCCGCGTTCATGGCGCCACCATGGGACACGATCGCGCCTGCGGCCCCGGAGATGGACGAGAAGGCGCGCTGGGTCAGCGCCGCGTTCCTCGGAGCGCCCTATAGCCCCAGCCCGCGGACGGGCATTGAGGTCGTGGCGAACCACGGTCCGATCGACCGAAACGCCAGGGGGACGCTGCCGCTCTGCCTTGCGGGCAACACCTATCGGCGGGGACTCAGCACCCACGCTCCGAGCCGTGTGGTTGTCCGCCTGCCCGGGCCGGCCGCGCGGTTTGACGCGATCGCCGGCGTCGACAGCAACTACATGACCTCCGGAGGGCGGGGCAGCGTGGTGTTCGCCGTCGAGGCCGGCGGAGCCGAGGTATGGCGGTCGGACCTGCGGACCGAGGCGAGCCCGGTCCTCACGGTCGACGTGCCTCTCGACGGTGCAACCGAGTTGACGCTGTCCGTCGAGGACGGGGGCGACGGGATCTCGTGCGACCAGGCATCGTGGGCGGACGCATCCGTCGAACTCCAGGACGGCACGCGGCTCTGGCTCGACGAGATGGACGTGTACGACCGGACGCGCGCGCCGTACCCGACGGAGGCGCCGTTCTCGTTCACTTACGGCGGCAGACCCTCGCGCGAGTTCCTGCCCGGTTGGAGCGTGGAGCGCTCGTCTCGCGAGATCACCGATGAGCGGCACGGCGCGCGGACCGAGCACACCCTCACGTACAGCGATCCGGGGACGGGGCTCGTGGTCTCGTGTGTCGCGGTCGAGTACCGCGACTACCCGACGGTGGAGTGGACGCTTCACTTCCGGAACGGCGGCACGGCGGACACGCCCATCCTCTCCGATATCCGCGCGATGGACGTGTCGTTCGATGCCGGGGTGGTTCCCGAGTACGTGCTACATCAGATCCGCGGCGACGACTGCTCGATCGACAGCTACCGGCCTATGACGACGCCGTTGCAGGCCGGACAGACGCTGCCGCTCGCGAACACCGGTGGTCGCCCGACCCAGGTGACCTTCCCGTACCTGAATGTCGCCTGGCCCGCGCGCGGGGTGCTCTGCGTGCTGGGGTGGCCGGGCCAGTGGAACATGGAACTCACGCGCAACGCCGCGAGCGGGCTCCGAGTGACTGGAGGCCAGGAGGCGACGCACTTCGTCCTGCACCCGGGCGAGGAGGTGCGCGGGCCGCTCTCCGTCCTCCAGTTCTACGACGGTGACTGGATGCGCGCGCAGAACATGTGGCGCCGGTGGATGATCGCGCACAACGTGCCGTACGCGGGAGGCAAGAGGGTCGAGACCCTGCGGCACATCTGCAACGGGAACTACTACCCGAACCTCATGACCGTCGCCGAGACCGAACTCGGCTTCCTCAAGGCCCACATCGACCAGGGCGTGGACTTTGACTGGTGGTGGCAGGACGCGGGCTGGTTCCCGTGCGACGAACTCGGCGGGTGGTGGCAGGTCGGGACCTGGGAGCCCGATCCGGTCCGGTTCCCGGACGGAATCCGCGGGCTGAGCGACGTCATGCACGAGCACGGCAAGAAGGTCATCGTCTGGTTCGAGCCCGAGCGCGTCGCCGCGCCTTCTTGGCTTGCCGAGAACCACCCGGAGTGGATCCACGGGGGCGCGGCCGGCGGGCTTCTGGACCTCGGCAACCTCGAGTGTCGGCGGTGGCTCATCGACCACATCGACGCACTCATGAGGGAGCAGGGGATCGACGCCTACCGCCAGGACTTCAACATGGATCCGCTGCCCTACTGGCGTGAGGCGGACTCGCCCGATCGGCAGGGCATCACCGAGATCCGGCACATCGAGGGCTACCTGGCGTACTGGGATGAACTCCTGAGCCGCGACCCGAACCGGTTCATCGACTCTTGCGCCTCGGGCGGACGGCGGAACGACCTCGAGACCATGCGGCGGTCCGTGCCGCTCCTTCGGAGCGACTGGTACCACTCGCCCGAGGGGCAGCAGTGCCTGACCTATGGACTCGCACAGTGGCTTCCGTACCAGGGCACGGGGATCGGGGACCCTCAGTTGAGCCTCTACTTCGGGCGCAGCGCGATGCTCCCGAGCTTCAACACGGGTCCGTGGGGACCGGGGATAGAGGGCGTCGATTGGGACCTGGTCCGCAAGCTCATCTCGGAGCACCGTAGGGTCTCGGAATACATGCTCGGCGACTTCCATCCTCTGACCCCCTACACGCAGGCCCTCGACGGCTGGATGGTCTTCCAGTGGGACAGGCCGGACCTGGGCGGCGGGGTCATCCAGGCGTTCCGGCGGCCAGGGAGCATCTACGAGTCGGCGCGCCTGAAGCTGCGGAACCTCGACCCCGATGCAACCTACACGCTGACGGACCTCGACACGGCCGCCGAGACCCGCCTCACCGGCGAGGCGCTGATGAACGAGGGCGCTCTAGTGGTGGCGCCCGACGCGCCGAGCGCGGTGGTGATCGAGTACGCACGCTAG
>CAZCER010000222.1:0-7967 GCA_964497385.1 uncultured Armatimonadia bacterium
AATCCCTGGCTGACAGCACAAAGGCCCCTCAGGGCCTGCAGAGCAGAGAGCGGAAGACAACACGTCTGAACTCCATTCAATAGGATGAATCACGGATCAAGGGCGCCTCAGGGACGGCGGAGGGGCCTCACTCACGAACTCGCAGCCCCCTCACGCTGAGCGGGGCGACCCTATCGCCTACAACACTCCCCCCAGCCAAGGCCGGTCGGCCTCGAGCATCTCGTCGAACATCGCGGACGCCTCGTCGAGGGAGCACACGGCGGCGGTCAGCGGGTCGAGGAGGACGGCCATCCGAGCCTTCTCGATGTTCCGCTCCAGGACGGCCTCGGCCGTGAGTTGCTGCACGACCACGTTCGACTGATTGAGGGCCGCAAGCTGGGTCGGGAGGCCGCCGCACGCGCAAGGGTGGATGCCGGTCGCGTCGGTCATGCACGGGACCTCCACGCAGCAGCCGAGAGGGAGGTTCTCGATGAGGCCCTCATTCATCACGTTTCCGTTGAAGCGGTAGAGCGTGTTCGTCTCGATCGAGTGGATGATCCGCGCGGCGTACTCGTTCGAGGGGCCGCGCTCCGCCGCCTCGGCGGCCGCCCTCGCGCTCATGCGCTCCGGGTCGCGCCAATGCGGGTTGTCCTTGGCCGGGTCCTCATCCGGAGTGCGATGGTCGAGGCCGAACTTCTCCATGAGTTCGGGGCGCTTCCGGAAGTAGGGCACGTACTCCGACATGTGCGGGGTGGACTCCGTCACGAACCACCCGAAGTGGCGCATGATCTCGAAGCGCACCGTGTCCTTCGCGAAGGTCTCTTCGTTCTCGAGCGCCTCGCGAAGCGCGGGGTAGGCGTCCTCGCCGTTCCGCTCGAAGCGCAGAAACCACGCCATGTGGTTGATGCCCGCCACCCAGTGGGTGATCTCCTCGCGCGCGGCGCCGATGTAACCCGCGAGCATGTTCGCGGTGTGCTGGACGCTATGGCAGAGGCCGATGTTCCGGATCTTGGTCCCGGCGCTCATCGCCCACGTGAGCATGGCCATCGGATTGGTGTAGTTGATGAGGAGCGCGCCGGGGCAGAGTTCCTCCATGTCGCGGCAGATCGCGAGCATCTCCGGCGCCGTCCGAAGGGTCCGAAAGACCCCGCCGGGCCCGAGCGTGTCGCCGATGCGCTGGCTCACACCGTACTTCCGAGGGATCTCGATCTCGTGGTAGTACGGCACGCCGTTGTAGGCGGGGCCGCCCACCGCGATCGCCGTCACCACGTGGTCCGCGCCCTCCAGCGCTTGCCGGCGGTCCGTGGCGGCCTCGATCCGAGCGGGCGCGCCATAGGCCTTCGCGACCTCGCGCACGAACCCGGCGACCGCCTCGACCGCCTCGCCGTTGATGTCCACGAGGGAGATCACGCCCTCCCGCAACTCCGGAAACGACAGAATGTCCTCGGAGAGCCGGGTCCCGAACCCGCTCCCCGCCCCAATCAACACCGTTTTCGCCACTGCACGCGCCTCCTGTCGGATATGGGTGACCGTGAGTGGCTTCGCCGCGACCGGCGAACCCCCTACCGTTCCGGCAGGTTGAGTCTCGCCCACGGCGAATCCTAGCGCGCCCGAGGCGCCGGGGCGAACTGTCTCGTCGGGAGGCTTGCGCCGCACTGCGGCTTCCTGTATATAGGAATGAGAACTATTCCTGATTAGAACTGCTCGGACAGAGCGGGCGTCGGACAGCCGGCCTGTGACACTCGGGTCCGGTCTGCGTCGGCAAGGAGTGAGCGTCGTGTGGGATTACTCGGACAAAGTGATGGACCACTTCCGGAACCCGCGGAACATCGGCTCGATTCAGGAGCCGGACGGGGTGGGGCAGGTTGGATCCATCGCTTGCGGAGACGCATTGCGGCTCATGTTCAAGCTGGGCGAGGACGGGCGCATCGCGGACGCCAAATTCCAGACTTTCGGCTGTGGGAGCGCGATCGCGTCGGCCTCGATTCTGACGGAGATGCTCGTCGGGTTGACTCTCGAGGAGGCCGAGAAGATCACCAATCAGGAGATCGCGGATCGGCTTGGCGGCCTCCCGCCCCAGAAGATGCACTGCTCGGTGCTCGGACGGGACGCGCTCGAAGCGGCCATCGCGAACTTCCGCGGGGAAGCCTACGAGCACGAGGAGCATGAGGAGCGCGTGGTCTGCGTCTGCTTCGGGATCACGGAGGACGCGATCGAGCGCGCGATCCGCGAGAACGGCCTGACCACGGTTGACGAGGTCACGAACTACACGAAGGCCGGCGGCGGCTGCGGAGGATGCATCGAGGACATCGAAGCCATCCTGAAGCGCGTGGTGGGCGCTCCGGCGGACGCGCCGGCCTCGAAGCGGCCGACAAAGCGCCTCACGAACATCCAGAAGATGCGGCTCATCGAAGAGACGATCGAGCGTGAGGTGCGCCCGCAGCTTCGCAAGGACGGCGGGGACATCGAGCTGCTCGACATCGACGGCGACCGCGTGATGGTGTCGATGCTCGGGGCGTGCGCGAACTGCCCGGTGTCGCGCTTCACGCTCGCGGGGGTCGTCGAGGCGAAGCTGCGTGAGTTCGTGTCCGAGGACATCGTTGTCGTGGAA
Organism: uncultured Armatimonadia bacterium; assembly: GCA_964497385.1. GTDB lineage: Bacteria > Armatimonadota > Zipacnadia > UBA1398 > UBA1398 > CAZCER01. The sequence goes on from CAZCER010000222.1 coordinate 2,591, forward strand.
GGCGAAGCCGAATGAGGGCCTATCTGGACAATAACGCCACCACCATGGCGGCGCCCGAGGTCGTCGAGGCGATGCGGCCGTTCTGGACGGAGCTTTACGGCAACCCGTCCAGCATGCACAGCTACGGCGGACGCGTGAAGCCGCACATCGACGCCGCCCGCGAGCAGGTTGCCGCGCTGCTCGGCGCGGAGCCCTCGGAGATCGTGTTCACGGCCGGCGGCTCGGAGAGCGACAACCAGTGCATCCGAGGCGCTCTCGAGGCGGCCCCGCCGAATAAGCGCCACATCATCACGACGCGCGTCGAGCATCCCGCGGTGCTCGAGGTCTTCCGGTACCTCGGCAAACGGGGCTACCGGGTCACCGAACTCGCGACGGACGCGGACGGGTCGCTTGATATGGCCGAGTTGGACGAGGCGCTCACGCCCGACACCGCGCTCGTCAGCGTCATGTGGGCGAACAACGAGACGGGCGTCGTCTTCCCGATCGAGCGGATCGCCGAACTCGCCAAGTCGCGCGGCGCGGTCGTCCACACGGACGCGGTGCAGGCGGTCGGGAAGCTTGCCCTCGACATGAGCAATGTCCCCGTGGACCTCCTGTCGATCTCCGGCCACAAGTTCCACGCCCCGAAGGGCGTTGGAGCCACCTACATCCGACGCGGCACGAAGGTCATTCCCTTCCTTCTTGGCGGGCACCAGGAGCGCGGCAAACGCGCGGGCACCGAGAACGTGCCCGGCATCGTGGGGCTTGGCACGGCCGCCGACCTCGCCCGTGAGCATCTGCCTCACCTCGGCGAGACGGCCGCCCTGCGCGACCGACTTGAGGAGGGCCTGAAGGCGTCGTGCAAGGGCGTCTCCGTGAACGGCGCGAACCGCGTTCCGAACACGGCGAACGTGAGCTTTGAGTACATCGAGGGGGAGTCGATTCTCCTCATGCTCGACGATGTGGGCATCGCCGCGTCCTCGGGTTCGGCGTGCGCCTCGGGGTCGCTCGAGCCCTCCCACGTCCTCCGAGCCATGGGCGTCCCGTTCACCTCGGTGCACGGCTCCATTCGGTTTAGCCTCAGCCGCTACACCACGGCCGAGGAGATCGACTACACCCTCGAACAGACGCCGTGCATCGTGCGACGTCTGCGCGAGATATCGCCCTTTGTCGAGTCGGGCGAGGTCTGAAGGCTGCAAGCGGCCTGAGCGCCGCACTGGCTCCACACCAAGCTGGAGGAGGACGACAGACGATGAAGTACGCCTGCACAGCCTGTAGCTACGTGTATGACCCCGCGGTCGGAGACCCCGACTCCGGGATCGCGCCGGGCACCCCGTGGGAGGACGTCCCCGATGATTGGGAGTGCCCCGACTGCGGCGTGGGCAAGGACATGTTCGAGCCGGTTGAGTAGGTCGAGAGTTCCGGGCGCGGCTCGAACGACGCCCTGGAAGGATGCGGAGCAATGACGTATCAGTGCGGCGGATGCGGCTACATCTACGACCCCGCCATCGGAGACCCGGACAACGACATACCGCCCGGCGTCGAGTTCGAGGACCTTCCGGAGGATTGGAAGTGCCCCGAGTGCGGCGCCTCCAAAGCGATGTTCAAAGCGAAAGCCTGAGCGGGATTCGCACACGCCGCTCCCCGAACTGGGAGCGGCGCATCCCAAGGACGCAGAAGGAGGACATGCGGTGTCAAAGCGACTGGAGGTCTACAAGTGCGCGGCGTGCGGCCTCGTGGTGGAGACCGTGAGCGACGGATGCACCTGCGACGAGGGGTGCGTCGTCTCGTGCTGCGGCGCGCCGATGGAGCACATGGTTGAAAACACCGTCGACGCGGCCAAAGAGAAGCACGTGCCTGTCGTCGAGAAGGTCGCGGGCGGCTACAAGGTCACCGTCGGCGGCGTGGCTCACCCGATGGAGGAGACCCACTGGATCATGTGGATCGATCTCATCGCGGGCGGGAAGGTCTACCGCCAGTACCTCAACCCCGGAGACGCCCCCGAGGCGTTCTTCCCGGTCGAGGACGCCGGCGCGTACGCGCGCGAGTACTGCAACTTGCATGGACTCTGGAAGGGAGAGTAGTCCGTGATCGGTGACAAGGTTCAAGACGCGATCAACCAGCAGATCAACGAGGAGATGTTCTCCAGCTACCTCTATTGGGCCATGGCCGCCTACTTCGAGGAGCAGAACCTCGACGGCTTCGCCCACTGGATGGAACTCCAGGCCCAAGAGGAGACCGCGCACGCGGTGAAGTTCTACAAGCACCTGGTCGAGCGCGGAGGCAGAGCCGAACTCAAGGCCATCGCCGCCCCGCAGAAGGAGTGGGCGTCCCCTCTCGCCGCCTTCAAGGCCGCGCTCGAGCACGAGCGGCACATCACGGCCTGCATCAACGGCTTGGTCGACCTCGCGCTCGCCGAGAAGGACCACGCCACGAACCAGATGCTCCAGTGGTTCGTCGCCGAGCAGGTCGAAGAGGAAGCCTCGGCCGACTTCTTCGTCCAGAAGCTCGCCATGGCCCAGGACGCCCCCGGCGGGCTTCTGATGCTCGACCGCGCTGCCGCTGCCCGCGGGGGCGACTAGCGACCCGCGCTCGAACCGCATTGTGGGATTTCGGACCCCGGTCCTCCGCACGGGCGGAGGACCGGGGTAGGTTGGGTGAACGGGCACATCATCCCTTGGGAGGAGTCGAAGATGGCCGTAACGCGAGATGAGGTAGTCGCCTCGGCGCTGCAGCTCGAGAAAGACGGACGGGCCTTCTACCTGGAGGCGGCCGCGAAGGCGTCGAGCGAAGTCGTGAAGCAAGTGCTCGTCGGGCTCGCCGATGACGAACTGCTGCACATCGAGTGGATCGAGAAGATGCTCCCGGCGGTCGAGGACGGCGACGTCGCGAACCGTCAGCTCTACGGGAAGCTCCGCGCGATCTTCGTCGACGGAGGCGACGCCGAGAAGCAGCGCGCCGCAACGTCCGGCGACGACATCGCGGCCCTGAAGTACGCCTTCGACATCGAGGAGAAGTCGCAGACGACCTACGCCGACTGGGCGAAAGAGACCGACGACGAAGAGGTCCGCAATCTCTGCACCGTGCTCGCCGACGTCGAGAAGTTCCACGCCGAACTGATCTCCAACTCGATCGAGTACCTCCAGAAGCCCGGCGACTGGTTCCAGCAGCAGGAGCGCTGGTTCTTCGAGGGCTAGCGTCGAGTCCCGCTTAACGAACCGAAGGGGGTGCATCATGCCGCAACGCGAGCCGGGCGCGCGTCGTCTCGCAGTCATGGTCGGGGTCCTCGTGGCGCTCGCGTCGGCCGCCGCGGTGCTCGGGCAGCCTGTCGGCGAGATCGAGAAGGACTTCCAGGACGTCAAGCTCTGCGGAGCCTGCCACCAGCAGCAGTACAAGGACTGGACCGGCTCGATGCACGCCCAGTCGCACACCGATCCCCTCTACGATCGGTACTTCATCAAAGCCTCGCAGCAGACCGACGGCGCGATCGAGCCGTTCTGCGCGGGTTGCCACACGCCGGTCGCGGTGCTCCACGGCGCGATCCCGTTCCCCGAGCCCCCCCAGGGGCCCGAGGACACGCGCGTGGATCCGATCGAGGAGGCCGGCGTCTCCTGCGAGTATTGCCACCGCATCGAGAGCTACGCGGAGCCCCACAACGGCAAGGCCGTGATCCGCGGCGACGGAACGATGCTCGGTCCGTACGGCGACTCGGAGTCGACCTTCCATGAAACGGCCTACTCCGAGCTGCAGAGGACGCCGGAGTTCTGCGGCGGATGCCACACGGTGGACCACCCCACGAACGGCATCCACCTGGAACTCACCTACGAGGAGTGGAAGGCGAGCGACTGGGCCGCGCAAGCCGTAATCTGCCAGGACTGCCACATGGGCAGCCAGCTCGGCGCCCACGTGGACACTCCGGGCGTCGCGGGTCTTGGCGGACCGGAGCGCCCGCATGTCGCGAACCACAACTTCGTAGGCCCGACGCTCGCGTTCTCCCAGAACGACGAGGACCGCGCCGCGAGCGAGGCGCTCCTGCGCGCGGCGGCCGAGGTGGCGATTGGCGATCCACGGACGGAAGACGGCGCGACCGTCATCCCCGTGCTCGTCACGAACAAGGCCGCCGGTCACTCCATCCCGACCGGCATCACCGAACTCCGCGAGGTGTGGCTCGAGGTCGTCGCGACCGACGCGAACGGCGCCGAGGTCTTCCACTCCGGCGCGCTCGATGACGCCGGCGAGATCGCGGAGGGCAGCGTCGTCTACACCACCGTCGTCCACGACGAGACAGGATCCAAGACCACGCTCTTCTGGAACACCGTCGAGAAGTTCTCGGACTACCGCATCCCGCCGAACTCCACGCTCACGGAGGAGTTCCGGCTCCCCGATGGCGTCAGCGCCGCTTCGGTGACCGCGAAGCTCCACTACCGCTCCGTCGCGCCCTTCGGAATGGCCGAGGCCAGCGTGCCCGACGGTGAGTTCACCATCCCCGTCTTCACGATGGCCGAGGCGGAACGGGCGTTGTAGAGCCCTCTCTCTCCCCTCCCCGCGCAAAGCGCTTGCGGGGAGGGGACAAAGAGGAGGGGCACCGAATCGCCATTCATGCCATTCGGTGCTCGACACTCCGAGGCTGTCCTGGCCCGGCGTCTGCGGTCCCAGCCCGCCGACGCGAAGCCTACGCGCCGCCTCAGCGTGCTGGGAGTGCTCGAACTCATCCGCGAAGCCATCATCGACTGACCGAAGAGACCAAGAGGGGCCCCTCTCCCGAACCCTCTCCCCGCAACCGCTTCGCGCGGGGAGAGGGCATAGGAGGGGCATTCGCGATCCCGGCTCCACGGCTCAGCCTTCAAGACGGCTGCAGGCGTCGGTCACGGCGCCGAACTGAGCGCTTTGCGAGGCGTGCGATCCGCTCAGCCGCGCCTCCTCTTCAGCGCCAGCCAGGCCCACGCACCCACGGCCGCGAGGTAGCCCCCGCACGGCGCCCCGCACCCGGCGGCGAACACTGGGAAGACGATGTTGCCGATGGGGTCGGCCTGGCCGGACACGGACGACGTGGCACAGAGACCCGCGTAGGCCACGAGCGGGCCGACGATCGCCCCGAGCAAGCCCCATAGCGAGATGGCCACGCACGAGGCTGCCTCGGTCCTGTCCGGATCGGGAGCGCTCTCGTCGACTCCGAGTGGCATCGGGCAGCCTCCCTGCCCCGGGCCGCAGACCCTCAGAACGGCGGCGGAGGCGGGGGTGGTGGAGGCGCGTCCCCGCCGGGAGGCACGGGCGGGGAGCCGGTCCACGGTTGCGGCGCGCCCGTCTGCACCGTCCCCGTCTGCACCGAGTACCCGGTCGTCGGCAGCGGCTGGCCTACCCCGAGCAGAGCCTTCATATCCCGGTTGAGGACCATCAC
>CAZCER010000223.1:0-7942 GCA_964497385.1 uncultured Armatimonadia bacterium
CTCCACAACATCACATGCGCCACAATCCCCCGTTTCCGGCCGGGGTTCTAGGCGAAGGCCGCTTCGTCGGTCTGGAACCGCTGCATCTTCCGTCGCACGCGACAGAGGGCGTTGTCGACGGACTTCGGGGTGCACGCGTTCTCCTCGGCGATCTGCTGATAGGACTTGCCGTCGGAGAAGCCGACGAAGACGTTCCACTCGAACGGCGAGAGGTTCTCGCGAAGGGTGCGTTCGAGCATGCGAACGGTCTCACGCGTGATGAGGAGCTTCTCCGGGTCCTGCGAGTCGTTGTCGGGGGCGGCCTCAAGCGGGTCGACGCTCGAGTCGTCGCGGCCCGCCGCTCGGAGCGAGTGCGAGTAGACGACCGGAAGCTGCCGCTGGCCCACGCCGCTCTTCACTGCCGTGATCATCTGGCGCGTGATGCAAACGTCGGCGAAGGTCCGAAACGAGCAGGAGCGATCGGGACGGAAGTCGCGGATCGCCTTGTAGAGCCCGACCATGCCCTCTTGGATCATGTCGTCGCGGTCGGCGCCCTGGAGGAAGTAGGAGCGGGACTTGAAGAGCACCACGGAGCGGTACTTCCGTAGGAGGTAATCGAGGGCGTCCGTGCTTCCGGTCTTGCAAAGTTCAACCGCCTCTTCGTCGGTGAGACATTCCAGTGCGGACCGCTGGAACTTCGTAGCCACGCGACGTCCTCCCTTGGATCTTGCTTGTGAAGCCTTCCGAACGCTCGGCTTCACCACGACCCACTCGCACGATGTCTAACGGATCATACCATGACGCTGCACAACCGACAACCAAAGTCGCTGCGCCTATAGATGCTTAACGAATCGGGGCTAATCCTGTCAAGACATACACAGAGTCAGTTTTGGCAAGCGACGGGGGGAACACCACACCTCAGCTTGATACCCTGATCGGGATCGGCCGAAACCCGCGCCTTGTACGCACGCGCGGCGCCTCGCTCCATAAACGGAGGCGCCGCGGTGGTCGCAGAGCGCGAAGTCGTTTGTCTAGCGCTGGTAGTTGGGGGCCTCGCGCACGATGGCGACGTCGTGAACATGGCTCTCGCGGAGGCCGGAGGGCGTGACGCGCATGACCTCCGCCTGGCTCCGGAGGTCCGCGATGGCGGCCGCTCCCACAAGCCCCATGCCGCTCTTGAGCCCGCCCACGAGTTGGTAGACGAGCGCCGAGAGCGGGCCTTTGTAGGGGACGCGGGCTTCGATGCCTTCGGGCACGTACTTGGCCTCGGTCTCGACGTGGTCCTGGAAGTAGCGGTCGCTCGAGCCCGCCTTCATGGCGGCGATCGAGGCCATCCCGCGGTACTCCTTGTAGGTGCGGCCCTCGTAGAGAACGGTCTCGCCGGGCGCCTCTTCGGTTCCCGCGAGGAGGGAGCCGATCATGACCGACTCGGCGCCCGCCGCGATGGCCTTCACGATGTCGCCGGAGTACTGGATGCCGCCGTCGCCGATGACCGGGATGCCGTGCTTGGCCGCCTCCTCGGCGGCGTCGCGGATGGCGGTGAACTGCGGAACGCCCGCGCCCGTGACGACGCGCGTGGTGCAGATGCTTCCGGGGCCGATCCCCACTTTGACGGCGTCCACGCCCGCCGCGATCAGGTCGCGGCAGCCGCTCGCCGTCGCGACGTTGCCGCCGATGAGCTGCACGTCGGGGAACGCCGCGCGCACCTCGCCGAGGATGCGGAGCACGTTCTCGGAGTGCCCGTGCGAGGAGTCCATCACGAGGACGTCCACGCCGGCCTCGACGAGCGCCGCCGCGCGGTCGAGGACGTCGGTCGAGGCGCCGATCGCGGCCCCGACGCGGAGCCTGCCGAGATCGTCCTTGCAGGCGTTGGGGAAGGTCATCTGCTTCTGGATGTCCTTGATGGTGATGAGGCCGGCGAGGCGGCCGTCGTCCTGCACGACGGGCAGCTTTTCGATGCGGTGGCGGTGGAGGATGACCTTGGCTTCGTCGAGGGTGGTGCCGACGGGGGCGGTGACGAGGTCCTTGGAGGTCATGACCTCGTGGACGGGGCGGGTGACGTCGGTCTCAAACCGGAGATCGCGGTTGGTGAGGATGCCGACGAGGGAGCCGTGCTGGTCGGTGATGGGCACGCCCGAGATGCGGTACCGGGTCATGAGGGCAAGGGCGTCTTCGACCAGCGCGTCGGGTCCGAGCGTGATCGGCTTGGTGATCATCCCCGACTCGGAGCGCTTGACCGCATCGACCTCCTCGGCTTGCTGCGCGATCGTCATGTTCTTGTGGATGACGCCGATGCCGCCCTCCCTCGCCAGGGCCGTCGCGAGACGCGCCTCGGTCACGGTGTCCATGGCGGCGCTGAGCAGTGGGATCTGCAGAGGGATGGTTCGAGTCAGCCGAGTGCGGACGTCGATGTCTTTGGGGATGACGGTGGATCGCGCCGGAACCAAGGTGACGTCGTCGAACGAGAGAGCGACGCGGGGCTCATGGGTCATGCAACGGCTCCCTTCCGCTCGTGGCCGCGCTGGCGCGTCGGCCATCGGGTAAAACCTTAAGAATACCACCACGGGCGGCGTGCGGCCACCCTCTCGGCGCGGCCCTAGTCCAGCACCGAGACGGCGTCGCGCAGCACTTCCGTCCCCTCACCGGAGAGCCAGGCCCTGTCGAGCCGGACGTAGAGGCCCGAAGCGCGGCGGGCAAGCAGAAAGGCGCGAAACGCGGTCCGGATGCACGACCACTCGGCCTCGGACGGCGGCGCGTCGCGGACGATGACGGCGGCGACTTCATCTCCCTTGTAGAAGATGAGATCGAGCGTGACGCCGGCGTGGCGGAACCCGACGGCCTCGAGGCTGTAGCCTCGGGAGCCGTAGTCCTCCCACACGGTTCGCCGCTCGCGAGTCATCGTCTCTCCCGCTCGTCGCCCGGAAGCGGCTCCGCACGACCGAAGGAGCGCCCGGGTCGGCGCAGAAGACTCTCCGACGGCACTCTACTACACCATGGGGCGCCCGGGGAACAGCCTTCCGCGCGGGCCAGGACGCGCGCCGAGGGCCTCGCGCGCCCGATGTCCGCTCGGCCCGTCTTCGCCGCGACGGGGGGCCGGGCCTTTGAGGGAAGGCGGCGCGCGTTGAAGCTGATCTCCATCAAGCAAGCAAAGCCCGGTTACCGCATCGCCAAGCCCATCTACACGAGCCGCGGCACTCCGCTCATCCAGACCGGCGTCGAACTGACCTCCCAGTACATCACTCGGCTCACGGAGTTCGGGCAGGCGTGGATCTACGTCGAGACGGAGGACTCGCGCGGGATCGAGATCGACGAACTCGTCGACTCGCAGCTCCGCTTCCGCGCGGCGGAGGCGATCCGCGACGCGACGGAGACGATCGCGGACCCGACCGTGCCGGATGAGAAGAAGGCCATACCGAAGCGCCAGGCGGCGCTGTTCCAGAGCGTGGTGGACGACATCGCGGCGACCGTGTCGGAGTCGTCCGCGCTCTCCGGCGAGATGCTCGGTCTGAAGTCGGGGGAGGAGTACTACTACCTCCACGGCGTGAACGTCGCGGTCATCTCGATCATGCTCGCCGTGAAAGACGGATGGCCCCGCTCGAAGATCACGGCCATGGGTCTCGGCGCTCTGCTGCATGACATCGGGATCGCCAAGATCATCAAGCTCGGCGAGCTGTCGCCGAACGACCGCATGCCGGACGCGATCTACCGCCCGCACGTTCGCTTTGGATGGGAACTCATCAAGGGCATTCCGGATGTGAGCCCCACCGCGGCGAACGTCGCCCTCAGGCATCACGAGCAGTGGGATGGGGAGGGCTACCCGGACGGCCTGGCGGGAAAGGACATCCACGAGTTCAGCCGACTCGTGGCCGTGGCGAACCTCTACGACGGGCTGATCTCGCCAAGACCCTGGCGACCGCCGGTCCCGCCGGACCTGGCCATCGACTTCATCGAAGCGCAGGCCGAGAAGCGCCTCGACCCGCGCGTCGTGAAGCTCTTCGTGAAGCACGTCGACCCCTACCCCGTGGGGCTGGAGGTCGAGCTGTCGAACGGTCTCGTGGGCATCGTCGCCCTGCCGGCGCTCGAGAACCGCCGCCGGCCCGTGCTCAGGCTGGTGCGCGCCGCCGACGGGCGCCCTCTCCAGAAGCCCGTCCTGGTGGACCTCTCCGAGATGTCCGACGTGCGGATCGTGCGGGCGATCCTGTAGCGAGTCTCGCACGGATGGAGCGGTTCGCGTGGTCTACGGAGGGGCCCCAACCGGCCCATCGCATAGAGCGGCGCGCCTCCGGCCCCGCGTGCGGGAGTAATGTAGCGGTGATGGGGCGGTCTCAAGGCCGCCGTTTCGGGTGGTCCCCCAACCACGGGCCCCTCTGTGGTCCATCGGCGAAGCCTCAGTGGCGAACCCCGTGGCGACCGCGCGCTCTCGAGCGGCTCCTAACTGGAGCCGCAACCGCGCGGGCTTCAACTGAAGCCGGACGAACCGGAGGCTCCCTTGGCGCCGCCGCCTCCTCGCGCGAAGCTGGACATCCGACGCCCGACCTTAAGGCTCCCGCACTTGGGGCAGGGCGCGGTGTCTCCCATGCGGGCCACGCGGACCGTGAAGTCAGCCCCGCAGTCCTGGCAGCGGAACTCATAGACAGGCATAGCGCATCTCCGTTCAGGGACTATCGAGATATGTGCATATCCTAGCATAACGCCGAGGCAGCGACAACCGGCGGCGTGGACCCCACGAAGGAGATGGCCAGGGAGGGCGGAAACGCGAATGGGCTCGGCGTTGCGCCGAGTCGGGCCGCGTTGCTAGGCTCCCCCGCGCACGGCCTGAAAGGACTCCCTGAACCGCGCCGAAGAAGGCGCGCAGGGGCGCAAGAGGTGGGCAATGAAGAGGGCATTCGACCGGAGAGCGTTCCTGAAGCGAGTCGCGGGCGGCGCGATGGCGGCGCCGTTGTTCGTGCCCGGACGCGCGCTTGGCGCGGAGGGCAAGGTGGGCGCGAACGACCGCGTCACGGTGGGATTCATCGGGTGCGGGGGCATTTCGGGCGGTCACCGGGCATGGGCGAAGGGCCATCCGGAGATCGAGATCCTGGCGGTCTGCGACTGCTACGAGCACCTGCGCCAGAGCGCGCAGGCGGAGGCCGGCAACAAGCCGACGATGTACGGCGACTACCGGGACCTGCTCGACCGCGACGACATCGACGCCGTGTTCGTGCTGACCCCCGATCACTGGCACACGAAGATCTCGTCCGACGCCTGCAAGGCGGGCAAGGACGTCTATTGCGAGAAGCCGCTCACTCTCACCATCGACGAGGGCAAGCAACTCGTGAAGACGGTCCGCCGCTACGGCCGGGTCTTCCAGGTCGGCAGCCAGCAGCGCTCGAGCGGCGAGTTCCGCCAGGCGGTCGAACTCGTGCGCAACGGCCGAATCGGCAAGGTGCACACCGTGCGCGTCGTGATCGGGAGCGCACCGGGCGGCGACTGGGCCGCCAACTGCTCGCCTCCTCCCGGCTTCGACTGGAACATGTGGCTCGGGCCGGCGCCGTGGGTCGAGTTCAACCCCCTGCGCAGCCCGTACAACTTCCGTTGGTTCTACGACTACTCGGGCGGGAAGATGACCGACTGGGGCGCCCATCACAACGACATCGCCCAGTGGGGCCTCGGGATGGACGGCAACGGTCCGATCTCCGTCGAGGGCAAGGGCGTGTTTCCGACTGAGGGGCTCTACGACGTCGCGATGACCTTCGAGGTCATCTACGAGTACGCCACAGGTCAGCGCGTCATCTGCTCCGACAGCGGCAACTTCGGCGTGACCTTCGAGGGCGCCGAGGGGCAGGTATGGGTAACGCGCGGGGACATCGCGACCCAGCCCGTCGAGTTGCGCAACGAGGTCTTCGGTCCAGGCGATGAGCGGGTGTACTACTCCGACCACCATCAGCAGAACTGGCTCGACTGCATCAAGACGCGCCAGCGGCCGATTTGCGACGTCGAGGTCGGTCACCGTTCGGTCACCGTCTGTCACCTCGGGAACATCGCGATGCGCATGGGCAGGAAGCTGCGGTGGAATCCCGCCGCGGAGCGCTTCGTCGACGATCCCGACGCCGACCGCTGGCTCGCGAAGCCCTACCGCGCGCCCTGGGCGCTCTAGAGGAGGCCATGATGACACGCATCCACCGCTATCTGGCGCCCTGCGCCCTGCTGCTGCTCGCTCTGGCCCCGATGTCCTTCGCGGCCGGAACCGACGCTCTTGTCGCGGACCTCGCATCCGATGACGCTCTGGTGCGCGCCGAGGCGGTCGAGGGCCTTACGCGTCTGGGCGCCTCGGCGATCCCGGCGCTGTTCGACCTGATCCAGGACGACGACAAGCGCACCGCCGCCGGTGCGCGGATCGCCCTCGGAATGCTGGTCCAGACCTCAACCGCGCGCACGGCCGACCGCGAGGCCGTTGTCGAGGCGCTCCTCACCGAAGCCAAGAGCGACCGCCCCGGGCAGATACGGAGCGTCGCGCTGCGGCAGCTCGCTTTTGTGGGGGGCGCCGAATGCGTCCCCGATCTGGTTGCCCTGCTGGGGGACGCGCATGTGGCAGACATGGCGCGGTTCGCACTGACGCGCATCCCCGGCGAGGAGGCCACTGGGGCCCTGATCGCTTCCCTCGAGACCGCGGACCCCGAGCGGCGCGTCGGGATCGTGAACAGCCTCGGAGACCGCGCGGCCGTCATGGCCGTCCCGGCCCTCGTCCCGCTCTGCTCGGAGGGCCCGGAGCCGCAGCGCCTCGCGGCCGTCCGCGCATTGGGTCGCATCCCGTCCGCGGACTGCATCGCGCCCCTCGCCTCCGCGCGCAAAGCTGGTTCGTCCGCAGTGCGCGAAGCCGCGCGCCTGGCCTATGCCGAACTGGGGGAGGCGCTGCTGGAGGCCGGTCTGGAGACTGAGGCCGCCGTCGTCTTCGCCGACCTCTACAGGACCGGCCCGACAGATCAGGAGCGTTGCGCGGGCCTCGGAGGTCTGGCGAAGACCTCCGGCGTGGCGGCCGTTCCGACGCTTCTCGATGCCGTGGCGACCGGTGGGCCCGCCCTGCGCGGCGTCGCCGAGCACGCGCTCGCGGAGATGCCCGAGGCAACGGTCACGGCCTCCGTGGTGGACGCTCTGCGGAAGGCGCGCCCGGCAGTCCGCCCGGCCTTCCTCCGCGTCCTTGCGATGCGCCGGGATCCGACCGCCGTGCCCGCGATCTGCGCGGCGATGCTCCGTTCGGATGACGAGGGCCGGATCGCGGCGTTGAGCGCCCTCGCGGCCATCGGAGACGACGCCGGCGCCCCGTCGGCGGTGACCGCTCTCGAGCGCGGCTCCAAGCCGCTCCAGGAGGCGGCGCTCGCGGCCCTCGCGCGGATGCCGGGCGAAAGGGCCGCCGCGGCCATCGCGGCCGCGATCCCCGGCGCCGAGCCCGGAGTGCGCGCCACGTTGGTGCGCTTGCTCGGCTACCAGGACAGCGCCGCCGGCGACGCGCGAATCACGGCTTGCCTGGACGACCCGGACAAGGACGTGCGCCTGGCGGCCATCTCCGCCCTGGGGCGGCGTCAGAGCGGCGAAGCGGTGACGACGCTGTTCGGCGTCAGCGCTTCGGGCGACAAGGACGAGGCCGCCGCGGCGACCGGGGCCCTTGCGACCATGAGAGGCAAGGAAGCGGATCAGACGCTTGTGGCCATCGCGTGGGCTGGCGAGCCCCCGGCGCGCACCGCCGCCGTGAAGGCCATCGCGGCGCGGGGGCAGGGCGTGTACGGGCCGCTTCTGATCGAGGTGGCGCAGAGCGCGCCGGACGAGGTCGCCGCGGCGGCGCTCGATGGCCTGGCCGCGCTGCGTGATCCCGAGGCGCTCCCCGTGGTGGTTCGCGCGGCGCGCGCGGGCTCGGGCGAGAAGCAGGCCGCCGCGATCCGCGCCTACCTCGCGATCGCCGCGACCGTTTCAAGCGTCGAGGCCCGGA
>CAZCER010000224.1:0-7930 GCA_964497385.1 uncultured Armatimonadia bacterium
GCATCAGGGGAAGCATGACCGCGAGGCCCTCCGGCATGTTCTGGATGCCGATGCCTATCGCGAGGGAGGTCCCGGCGGCCACATCGCCGCCGCCGAACCCCACGCCGACCGCCATGCCCTCCGGGAAGTTGTGAATCGTGATCGCGAGCACGAAGAGCCACACGCGCCGAAGCGACGACGAGGGGCCCTCGGGTCCGGTCTGGAAGTGCTCGTGAGGGATCAGGCGGTCACACAGTGCGATGAAGCCGCCGCCCAGGAGGATACCCGCCACGACGACGAAGACAGCCCCCGTGCTGCCGTAGGACTCCGCGCCCGACTCGATGCCGGGGATGACCAGGGAGAACGAAGTCGCCGCCAACATCACACCGGCCGCGAGCCCTAGCAGAGCGTCCATCCATTTGTGGGGGATACCCTTCTTGAGGAAGAGGCCGGGTAGCGCCCCCAGCGTCGTGGCCCCTCCCGCGAGCGCCGAGGCGAGCACGCCGTACCAGAACAGCGACATGGGCTATCCTCCGTTCACGCTTGCATCAGGTGTGTACATACTATCCGGATTCCGATCGCGAGCAACACCGCTCCCCCAAGCAACTCGGCCGTCTGACCCATCCTGCCGCCGGCGAAGCGCCCCAGCCGGAGTCCGACGAGGGTCATGACCGCCGCGACCAGCCCGATCGTGATCACCGAACTCCACAGGTTCAGCCCCATGACCGGTAGAGTGAGGCCCACCGCGAACGCGTCGATGCTGGTCGCCACGGAGAGCGACACCAGCACCCATCCGCGCGACGGGTCGGGCCGTTCGCGCCCCTCGTCGTGCGTGAGCGCCTCGCGGATCATGTTCGCGCCCACCACGGCCAAGAGCCCGAAGGCGATCCAGTGATCAACCGCTTCAACCAAGCTGACGGCCGCGGCGCCGGCCGCGTACCCGAGCAGGGGCATGAAGAACTGAAACAGACCGAAGTGAAACGCGAGACGAAAGACGGCGCGAGCGCTCGGCGTCCCGAGCGTCGCGCCGGCCGCGATCGCCGCCGCGAACGCGTCCATCCCGAGAGCCACGGCAAGGCCCGCCGTGACAAGCATCGTCTCCAAAGCCCGCCTCACTCCTCGCGGCCGATGATACCACGGTGCGAGGACGAGCGCGGCCTACAGCCTCCGCCCCGGCCGCTCCCGCCGGGCCGCGAGGACCGCGTCGCCTCCGTCGAGCCCCTGGAGAACAGTCCCGATCAGCGCTTCCAGGCAGTCCTTGCCCTCCGCAGTCGTGCGCAGCGCCGTCCGCAGCGCGGCGTCCTCGAGCATGAGGAGCGCCGCCTCCGCCGGTACGCCACACCGCCGGAACACCCACCGCAGCTCCCCCGCGAAGACCTCCGCCGGCCCCCGGGCGCCCATGTATGAGGACACCGGTTGGGACTCGAGGGTGGACCGGAGACCTTCCGCGTGGACGCCTCCCGCCAGGACGATCTCCACGGTCGGCACGATCTCCACGCCGTACCGCAGGAGCCCTTCGTCGCCCGACTGCGTTACAGCCCGCGGCAGCGCCTCAAGGATGACCTCCGCCGCCCGCCGCGAGTAGACGCGGTACCCGGCCTCCAGGTCGGGCTCGCCGTACGGCGCGACCCAGGTCTCGTCGAGCGCCGCGTTCCGATCCCGGGCGAGCGCGAACCGAAGCGCGGCGAAGACCACGCGGCTACTGACGCCCTCCAGCTCGCCCCGCACGAATCCGAGCGAGCCGTGCCGGGCGGCGCGCCGGCCGACCACCTCGACGAGGTCGCTTGCGGTGTGCCGCTCCACCGTTCGGAGGAGTCCCGCGAGCCCGGGCAGGTCGTAGGGAGAGTGGTCGCCGTCGCAGTCGAGCACGGCGAACAGCGCGGCGTCGGTCTCGAGGGCGAGCCGCAGCCCCTCCGCCATCGCCCCCGCCTTGCCGAGGTTCCGAGGCAGCGAAAGGACGGTCGGCGCGGCCCCGCCCGCGCGGACTCCGAACCGCTCCGCCGCTTCCTCGACCTCGGGGAGCGCCCACGGCGCCCCGTCCACGACCAGGAAGCACCGCTCGGGCCGCACGAACAGCTCGAGACCCTCGAGCGCGTCGCCGAGCAGCCGGCGCCGAAGCGCCGGCTGCTCGGTCTCCGCGAAGTAGGTCGGGACGATGACGGCGAGGGCTTGGTCCATCGCTACGGGTCCAGCTTGCCGTCCTCGAGACCCAGCGGCAGAGCCGCAGGGCGCTCACAGGCGCTTCCGAGGTCCACCCATGTCCCGGCGTCCGAGGCGTCGTGGATCGCGCACATCACATCGAGGACGTGGAACGCGAGTTCGC
The DNA here is from genome assembly GCA_964497385.1 of uncultured Armatimonadia bacterium. Taxonomy (GTDB): domain Bacteria; phylum Armatimonadota; class Zipacnadia; order UBA1398; family UBA1398; genus CAZCER01. The sequence goes on from CAZCER010000224.1 coordinate 2,303, forward strand.
CGCTTGCGCGGTGTTTGCGCCCCGAGGCGAGCGCATAGGCCATGTCGGCGACGCCTATTCCGCGGTTGTTCTCGGTGTAGCCGTGTGAGAGGGGAACATCGCGCCAGCCCTCGCCGTCGGGCCGGAACACCTCAACCGGACCGCCGAAGCAGTTCGGGTCCGGCACGCTCATGGAGCCCTCCGTGCCGTGGACCTCGATGCAGGGCAGACGCACGGCCCAGACGTCGAAGCTGGTGGTGATCGTGCCGATCGCCCCGTTCACGAACTCGAGGATCGCCGTCACGTGAGTCGGCACGTCCACGGTGATGACCGCGCCTTTCTTCGGCTCACTCCCGATGACGCGCTCGGGGAACGTGATTGTGGTCGAGCCGCAGACGCGCTTGACCGGCCCCAGGATGTTGACGAGGGCGGTCAGGTAGTAGGGGCCCATATCGAACATCGGGCCGCCGCCGGCCTTGTAGTAGAACTCGGGATCGGGGTGCCAGCCCTCGGGGCCGTGGCCCATCATGTGCGCCGAGGCGGCGACCGGAGCGCCGATCACGCCGTCGTCGACCACCTTCCGCGCGGTCTGGATGCCGCCGCCGAAGAAGGTGTCGGGCGCGCAACCTACGAGAAGGCCCTTGGCCGACGCCGCATCCATGACGGCCTTGCCGCTGGCGCGGTCCACCGCGAGCGGCTTCTCCCCATAGGCGTTCTTGCCGGCCGCAAGCGTGGCGAGGGCGACCTCGGCGTGCACGCCGGGAACCGTGAGGTTCAGGACGATCGCGATCTCCGGATCGGCGAGGAGTTCCTCGACCGAACACGCCTTCGGGACGCCGAACTCCTGTGCCTTGGCGGCCGCCTTCTCCGGGACCATGTCCGCACAGGCCGTGATCTCGATGCTCTCGAAGCGCTTCGCGGCGGTGAAGTAGGCGCCGCTGATGTTGCCGCAACCGATGACTCCGACCTTAACCGGTTCCATACGCACTCCCTATCCGGGCTTCTCGATGCGCGGCCCCTACGGCCGTACGGAGGACCCTAGTTCGGCTCCCGATTCGGCGGCTCCTGCGAAGTCGCGCTTCCTCCTCGACGGCTTCTCCGCGACGTGGTATCACTTGCCCCATGCCTGAAGCCGCCCCCACCGCCGCCGAGCCCGACGAATCCGACCCGACGCGGCGCGGCCGCGACCTTACCGTTGGCAGCATTCCCCGGCATCTGCTCGGGTTCTCAATGCCCATGCTGATGGGCGCGTTCCTCCAGAACGCCTACGCCATCGTGAACGGGGTCTGGGTGGGGCACGGTCTCGGCGAGGAGGAACTGGCGGCGGTCACCGTCACCATGCCGGTCCACTTCCTTCTGGTCTCCCTCGCCATCGGCCTCACCAACGCCGCGAGCATCCTGGTCTCCCAGGCCTACGGGGCCAGAGACTGGGATCAGGTGCGGCGCGTGGTCCGGAACTCCGTGGTCCTGGTGGGAGTCTCGAGTTGCGCGCTCCTCGTGGTCGGCATCTGTCTTGCCGGCTGGGGGCTGGAACTCATTCGCACGCCCCCCGAGATTCTCGAGATGTCCACGTCCTACCTGAAGCTCTTCCTGTGGACGCTCCCTCTCGGATTTGGCTTCTTCCTGCTCGCATCGTTTCTGCGCGGCGCCGGCGACTCCGCGACCCCGCTCTACTTCCAGGCGGTGGCCGTCGGCCTCGCGACGCTGCTCGACCCGATCCTCATGTTCGGATGGCTCGGGTGCCCGGCCCTTGGGGTGAACGGCACCGCGTGGTCGTCAATCGCGGCCCAGGCCGTGGGGCTTCTCGGTCTCGCGATCTGGCTGCAGCGTAAACGCCACGTCGTCGCGCCCGACTGGCTGCGCCTCGGCGCCGACTGGCCGACCACCGTCCTCACCCTCAGGATCGGCATTCCGTCGATGATCCAGATGTCCATCATCTCCCTGACGCAGGGAGCCATCATGGGGGTCATCAACTCCTTCGGGACCGCGGCCGCCTCGGGCTTCGGCGCCGCCATGCGCGTCGAGACCCTCGCGCTCCTTCCGGCCCTGACCATAGGCGGGGCGATATCCAGCCTCGCGGGCCAGAACATCGGCGCACGGCGCTATGATCGCGTCTCCGAGGTCTTCCGCTGGGGGATCGCGCTCTGCGGAACCATCATGGTCGTCGTCGTGCTCCTGGCCGAGACCATGCCGGGGCTTCTCGTGCGCGCGTTCGTGAACGAGTCCGATGTGGTCGCCGTCGGGGTCTCCTATCTGCGCATCGTCGGCGCCGGCTACTTGCTGTTCTCGTTCTTCTTCGTCTCGAACGGAGTCATCAACGGCGCGGGCCACACCCTGGCGACCACGCTCATCTCGCTGACGGCGCTCTGGGGCGTGCGCGTGCCGCTCGCCTGGCATATGTCGGGTCCGAGGGCGATGGATCGCATTGAGGGCGTCTGGTACGCCATCCTCATCAGCTCCATCGTGGGGCTGTCGCTGAGCCTCGGTTACTACTACTCCGGCCTCTGGAAGCGCGCCATCGGTCGGCCGGCGGCGGCGCGACTCGAGGCGCCCGACGCGGACGGTCCGGCGGATCCGATGCTTCTCGAGACCTGCGCGGAGGACTCCGGCGCGGCCGACTGAGCCGCAGCCCGCGAAGGGAGTCCCGCGATGCGGGAGGCCCATCAGCCAGCGCCAAGCGGTACGCGGAAGGGCCCACGGGCGTCCGGCGTGACGGTGAGATCGGTCGCGCTGATGCTCATCCTGCTGCCTCTGAACGCCTACTGGGTCGGGCAGATCGAGTGCGTCCGCTACTGGGCGAGCCCCACCATGCTCTCTCTCTTCTATAACGTGGTCTTCCTCATCACCGCCCTGGTCGGACTCAACGCCTGCGTTCGGGCGCTGCGGCCATCCTGGGCCCTCACTTCGCGGGAGCTGGCGACGGTCTACGCGGCCCTCTGCGTCACAAGCGCGATGGCCTCCCTCGATTGCTTCCAACTCCAGGCCGTCGCGATCGTGCACTGGACCGCGCAGGCCACGCCCGAGAACCAGTGGGCCGCGCTCTTCCACCATCTCGTGCCGAAGGACGTGGTCGTGACCGACCCGGCGGCCATCCGCAACCTCTGTGAGGGCGGAAGCACCCTGTACAGACCGGAGCACTACGGTCCGCTCCTTCGTCCCGCGCTTTGGTGGGCGAGCTACGCGGCTTCGGGCTGGCTCGTGACCTTGTGCATGGCCTCGCTCTTCCGGCGGCGTTGGGTCGAGTCCGAACGCCTGCGGTTTCCCATCTTGCAGGTTCCGGTCGAGGTATTGTCGGGCTCGGGTGCGCTGTGGCGAAGCCGCTGGCTGTGGACCGCGGCGGGAATCGTCTTCGCCGTTCAGGCGATGAACGCGCTCCACACCGTGAAGCCGCTCGTGCCGCGGATCCCTCTCGCGATCGACTCCCATCCGGCCCTCGACATCGGGTCGCAACTGCAGGACAAGCCCTGGGACGCGATCGGGATGCTCCAGATCGGGCTCTACCCGTTCGCGATCGGGCTCGCCTTTCTGCTGTCTTCGGAACTCGTGTTCTCGACCGTCTTCTTCTGGTGGGTCTACAAGGCGCAGTACGTCCTCGCGGCTTGGCTCGGCTGGAGCCAGGTCGAGGGCCCTCCCTACGCCGATGAGCAGATGCTCGGCGGGTACCTCGCGCTGGGGCTGATGTCGCTCTGGATGGCTCGCAGCCACCTGCGGAGGGTCCTCGTGACCGCGCTCGGCCGAGAAGGCGGCGCGCCGGAAGACGGTGAGCCCTGGCCCTATCGCGTGCAGCTTGGGCTTCTCGCCGTAGGCCTCGGGTACACCCTGTGGTTCGCTGTGGCGAAGACGGGGATGAGCCCCTGGATCGCTCCGCTCTTCTTCGGCGTCTACTACACGCTGGCTCTCGCCGTGATGCGCATCCGCGCCGAGATGGGCATTCCCGCTCATGACCTGCTGGTGAAAGGCCCCGTGCAGAGCATCCCGCGGATTCTCGGCTCCCGGAACCTCTCGGACCGAACCCTCGCCTCCTTCGCCCTCCACCACTTCTACAACAGGGGCTATCGCGGGCACGTCGCTCCGCACCAGATCGAGGCCCTGAAACTGGCGGACCGCGAGTCCATCGCCCCGCGCCCGCTCTTCAACCTGATGTGGGCTCTCCTGCCGGTGGGAGCCTTGCTCACCTTCTGGGCGGCCTGGGGGGCCCTCTACTCGCTTGGCGCGGAGTCGAAAGCCGCTCCGAACAACCTCTTCTATGGCTCCGAGCCCTGGAACAACCTCGCCAAGTCGCTTCAGAGCCCGACGTCCTTCAGCCCGACGCGTCTCGGCGGCGCTTTGGGCGGGCTGGCGCTGGTTCTGCTCATGACCCTCGGCCACACCCGGATCGCGGCTTGGCCCGTGCACCCTCTCGGCTATCCGCTGGGCAACTGCTGGGCGGTCCATTGGTTGTGGGCGCCCCTCTCCATCGGGTGGCTCGCCAAGAGCCTCACACTTCGGTACGGCGGCGACGCGGCCTACCGTCGAGCGAGTCAGGTCGCGATCGGGATGGTGTTGGGCGATATGTGCGCCGGTGGGGTGGGCGACTTGCTGGGACTCGCGTTGAACCGCATGGTGCTCCGCGTCTGGAGCTGACCTCCGGGGGCGGCGCAACTCTGTTGACGCGGGGCCGCGCTTCCTGAACAATAGCAAGCGAAACAGCGTTTGTGACAAGGATGTCCATCCTTCGTTATCGCTGCACAGTCAGGGCGTGAGCCTGCGTTGATGCTACGCCAAGCCGTCCGGATGCTCGCACTGCTTGCGGTCGTATGCGCGTGCGCCTTGCCCGCGTTCGCCCAGGCCGAACGCATGGCCCGCGAAGCGCTTGTCCTGACGGATGAGCGGGGCGACCACGAGGGCGCGTGCCGCATCTACGCTCAGATGGAGGAGCGTGGCCTGCACACCGCCGCCACGCGCGGCAACTGGGGCGTCGCTCTCGTCCGCGCGGGGCGCTGCGCCGAGGCCGTGGAGCAGCTCATCCGCTCCATCGAGGATGGCCCCGACACACCCCCGGCGAACCTCCAGCGCGCTCTCACGATCGCGCTGATCGGTTCCGGGCAGCCCGACGACGCCATGGTGCTGGTGCGTTCGGTGCTCTTCATGACGACCGACGACCCCCTCACCCGCGCTACCCTCGGAGCCGCCGCGGACATGCTCGCCGAGCAGGCCAAGGGCGCGGAGAACGAGGAGGCCGCCGCCGTCCTGAGCGGGTACGCCGCCGAGATCCGCGACGCGCTGCGCGATGAACCCGAAACTCCAGCGGAGCCGCGCACGCGGAACCGTGCGCCCCGCCCCAAAACGGGAACCGTCGAGGCCGCCGTGGCGCTTGCCCGCGACGGCTCGTACGACGAGGCGTTCGCGCTGTTCGCCCAGTTGGACGCCGCCGGGAAGCTTGACGGCAAGGGCGTCGGCGACTGGGGAATCGCGCTTCTCTGGGCGGAGCGCTACGAAGAGGCGCTCGCGAAGCTCACACTCGCCGTGAACAAGGTCCCGCAGCCGCCCGCCGACTATCTCGTGCGCGCCTACGTGAGCGCGGTCGCCGGAAGCGGCGATCTCGACAGAGCCTACGAACTTGCCGTGAAGCATCTCGTCCCCAAGATGGCCGACCAGGCGACGCGCACC
>CAZCER010000225.1:0-1486 GCA_964497385.1 uncultured Armatimonadia bacterium
GCGCGCGGAGCGCCTCCCCGGAGTCGCTCCGCGAGGGCCTGCTCGTCGAAGACCCCGCCGCGGGCCGTGTTCACCAGAACGGCGTCGTCGCGGATGAGCGCCAGGCGCTCGCGGTCGAGCATCCCCGTCGTTTCGGGCGTCAGGCCGAGATGGAGGCTGAGGACGTCGCCTTGGCTCAGCGCCTCCTCGAGCGTGACGCGACGGGCTCCGAGTTGGGCGATCTGGAAGTCGCTCACATAGGGGTCGTAGATCAGGACCTCGAGGTCGAAGCCGCGCAGCAGCTTGAGGAGATGGCGGCCCACCGCGCCGCAGCCGATCATCGCGAGGCGCTTGCCAATGATGTTGAACGCGGGCCAGGGCGCGTCGGCGCTCCAGCCTCCGGCCGCGACGCCCCGGGCCACATGGGCCAGGTTGTGCGAGAGACTGAGGATCGCCGCGGCCGCGAACTCCGCGACGGTGATCGCGATGGCGTGCGCGGTGTGGGTGAGATGGACGCCTCGATCGAAGAGCGCTTCCGGGGAGAACCGCGCCACGCTCGAGCCGATCACCGCGACCATGCGGAGCCGCGTCGCCGCATGCACGGTCTCGGCGGACATCCCCGAGTCTCCCCACCCGGTGAGGTGCGCGTCCACGTCGCGGAGGATCTCCCGCTTGCGCTCCTCGCTCCACGGGACCTCGTCCTCACACCAGACGACCTCGTCGACGTAGGCGGAGAGGCGCTCCCGCGCGGGTTGGCGCAGGTGGCGCTCCCGGTTCGCGGGCGTCACGCCGACGGCGACGCGGAACGGGCGGGTGGGGCGGGCCAGGGCCGGCACTAGAAGTCCTCCTCGTCGTCCAGTGGGGCCTCGGCTTCAGGCTCATCGTCCTCGACGGGCTTGCCGTCCTCGACCTCGAAGATGACCGGAACGATCATCGGCCGGCGCCCGAGGCGGACCTTGAAGAGCTTGGTGAGCACGCCTTTGACCAGGCGCTCGAGTTCGTAGGTGTCGAGGTCCGCGTCCGCGCTCTCGACGGTGTCCGCGACCAGGTCGAGGGCCTCGTCGATGAGCGCGCCGGACTCGTCCACGTAGACGAGCCCGCGGGTCTGGATGTCCGGCCCGTCGAGGATCTCGCGCGTGTGCGCCTCGATCGCGAGGGAGGCGAAGACCACGCCGCACTCGGACAGGAGCCGTCTCTCGCGCAGCACGGAGGCCCCCACGTCGCCGACGAGCGCGCCGTCGACCATCAGCGCGTCGCCTTCGATTCGGTCGACCACCCGCGTCCCGCCGGGCCCGATGGACAAAACGTCGTACGGCTCGAGCACATGGACGCGCTCGCGTCCGATGCCCATCTCGTCGGCCAGCTTGCGGTAGTAGCGCTGGTGCCTGGGTTCGCCGTGGTAGGGGACGATGTGCTCGGGCCGCGTGAGCGACAGAACGAGGCGAAGTTCCTCCTGGTATCCGTGTCCGGAGACGTGGACCTCGTCGATCGCCTTGTAGATGACCTC
>CAZCER010000225.1:1496-7925 GCA_964497385.1 uncultured Armatimonadia bacterium
ATGACCTCGGCGCCCAGGCGGCACAGGTTGTTCACAGTCCGCCAGACCATGTCCTCGTTGCCGGGGATGGGGGTTGCCGAGTGGATGACGGTGTCGCCCTCCTCGATCACGAGCTTCTTGTGCTCGCCGAGGGAGATCCGCGTGAGCACGGAGGTCGGCTCGCCCTGGGAGCCGGTGGTGAGGATCAGGAGTTCCTCCGGGGCGTAGTCGCGCATCTCGCCGAGATCGATCCGCGCGGCCCGCTCGTAGGTGAGGTAGCCGAGGCGCTCGGCGACGTCGACCGTTTTGAGCATGGAGCGGCCCTCGATGACGACCTTGCGCCCCAGCGCGTGGGCGACATCGAAGGCTTGCTGGATGCGGTGGATGTTCGAGGCGAAGGTGGTGATGATGACCCTGCCCGGAGCCTCGCCGATGATGCGCTTGAACGCGCGCCCGACGATCTGCTGGGTCTTCACATGGCCCGGCTGCTCCACGTTGGTCACATCGCAGATGAGCAGACGCACGCCCTCGTCGCCGAAGCGCGCGAACGCGTCGGTGTCCATCACGCGTCCGTCGACGGGTGAACGGTCTATCTTGAAGTCGCAGGTGTGAACGATGAGCCCCGCCGGTGTGCGGATCCCGAGGGCGAAAGCCCCGGGGATGCTGTGGTTCACGTGGACGAACTCGACCGAGAAGGGTCCGATGTCCACGGTGTCACCCGCGTGTATCTCGATGCCCGTCGGTGGCTTGATGTCGGCGTGCTCGTTCAGCTTGGCCTCGATGAGTCCGAGCGTGAGGCGAGACGCGTAGATCGGCGGGGCCTTGATGCGGCGCAGGAGAAACGGAAGACCACCGGTGTGATCCTCATGCCCGTGTGAGATGACGATGCCCGCGATGCGGTCTTGGTTCTCCTCGAGCCATGTGTAGTCCGGGATGACCAGGTCGACGCCGAACATGTCGTTGTCCGGGAACATGGCGCCCGCGTCGACGATCAGGATCTGGCCCTCGCAGTCGAAGACGGCCATGTTCTTCCCGATCTCGCCGACGCCGCCGAAGAAGATCAGCCGAACGGACTCAGTCATTGCGGGCTCTCCAGTCGGGTCTTCAGGACCGTCATGTCGCGGAACAGCGTATCGCGCAGGTCGGGCTTGTGCAGCGCCGCCGCGGGGTGATAGAGCGGGATCAGCGTGAAGCGCCTGCGTTCGATCGCCCTGCCATGCGCCTCCGAGATGTAGTGCGTCTCACCCGTCACCGCCTTCAGCGCCGGCCCGCCGAGTGTGCAGACGATGCGGGGCTGGATGAGGCTCACTTGCAGCTTCAGGTAGTCCCGGCACGCGGCCGTCTCCTCCGGACTCGGCACCCGGTTCCCCGGCGGCCTGCACTTCACGGTGTTCGTGATGAAGACGGCCTCGCGCGGCAGTTCGATCGATGCGAGCAACTCGTCCAGAAGCCGCCCGGCGGCCCCGACGAACGGGATCCCGCGCTTGTCCTCCTCGGCCCCCGGAGCCTCCCCGATGAACATCACCCTCGCGTGGGCCGGCCCGCTTCCAGGGACGGCCCGGATGCGCGTCTTGGCCAGGTCGCACTCGCCGCACGACTCGATGATCGCGTGCAGCCGGGCGAGCCGAGACTCAGAGGACTCCGTGCTCTCGGAGGACATCGGCGATGCGCTCCTTCTCCTCCGGAGAGGCCGCGTAGAGCGGGGGGCGAAGGTCGCCGACCTCCATGCCCCGCATCGCGCAGGCGGCTTTGACCGGGATGGGATTGGTCGTGAAGAAAAGAACATCGAACACCGGCAGCAGGTCCAGGTGCAGCCGCAGCGCCTCCGCCGCGTCGCCCGCTTTGAACGCCCGGACCATCTTCCGGATCGCCGGACCGACAACGTGGCTCGCGACGCTGATGACCCCGTGGCCGCCGACCGCGAGGATCGGGAGCGTCTCGGAGTCGTTCCCCGAGTAGATGACGAAGTCGTCCGGCGCGCCCCGACGGACCGCCGCGGTCTCGCTGATGTTCGAGCCGGCGTCCTTGACGGCGACGATGTTCGGAAGCTCGGAGGCGAGTCGGATCGTGGTGGCGGGCTCGATGCGCGTGACCGTCCGGGCGGGAACGTGATAGAGGATCGCGGGAAGCGTGGTGGCCTCGGCGAGAGTCGTGAAGTGCCGCACGAGGCAGGATTGCGGCGGCTTGTTGTAGGGCGGCGCCGTGAACATCACGGCGTCGGCGCCGGCGTCCTCAGCCGCTTGGGTGAGCGCGAGGCTCTTCGCCGTGTCGTTGTCTCCGGTCCCGGCGACCACGTAGGCGTGATCGCCCACCGCTTCCTTCACGGCGCGGAAGAGGCTCGTCTTCTCCTCGGAGGCGAGGGTCGGGGACTCGCCCGTGGTGCCGCAAACGACGAGGCCGTCCGATCCCTCCTCCACCAGGCGCTGGGCCAAGTCCCGCGTGCGAGCGAGATCGACGCGTAAGTCGCCGTCCATGGGGGTCACCATGGCGGTAAGCAGTTCGGGCATCATGGAATCGTCCGCTCCCTCGATGGCGCTAGCCCAACATTCCGCGCTCGATGAGCGCTTCGGCGATCTGCACCGCGTTGGTCGCGGCGCCCTTGCGCACATTGTCGGCGACGACCCAGAGGTCGAGGCCGGCCGGAACGCTCAGGTCACGGCGTATTCGGCCGACGAAGACCTCGTCCCTGTCCGCGCAGTCGAGGGGCGTCGGCGCGCGGCTCTCCGCGGGGTCGTCCACCACCACGACCCCCGGCGCCTCCTCGAGAAGCCGCCGCGCCTCCTCGGCCGAGAGCGGGGCCCTGAGTTCGACGTTCACGCACTCGGCGTGGCTCACGGACACCCCTACGCGGACGGTCGTGGCCGACACCGCGATCGCGTCGTCATCGAGGATCTTGCGAGTCTCGTCCATCATCTTGCGCTCTTCGCCGGTGTAGCCCGTGTCGTCCGCGGTCCCGATCCAGGGGATGCAGTTGAAGGCGATCGGGTTCACGAACGGGCTGTCCTCGATCCGAGCGGGCGCTCCGTCGAGAGCGAGACGGGCCTCGCGTTCCAGGACCTCCATGCCGTAGGCGCCGGCCCCGGAGACCGACTGGTACGTGGAGACGACGACACGCTTGACGCCAACCGCGCGGTGCAAGGGAGCGAGCGCGACGACCATCTGGATGGTCGAGCAGTTGGGGTTCGCGATCAGGCGCTTGTCGGGCGAGAGGTGGTGCGGGTTGACCTCCGGCACGACCAGCGGCACTTCGGGGACCATGCGGAACGTCGACGAGTTGTCGATGACCGTGCATCCCGCCTCGACGGCTTTCGGCGCCCAGACCTCGCTGACGTTGCCGAGGCCTTCGGTTCCCGCGAACAGAGCCACGCCGCCCGGCGTGAACGCCGACTCGTCGAGCGGGAGCACCTCGACGGTCTCGCCGTCGAGAACCTCCGTACGCGCGGAGCGCGCGTAGACGCGGAGTTCGCTCACGGGGAGCTTCCGCTCGCGCACGACGCGGTAAAGGGTCTTCCCGACCGCGCCGAACCCAATAATGGAGCAGGGAAGAGACATGCCAAACGCACCCTTCCAAGGGCGATGAGCCCGATTGCGCGTCGCTAATCGAGGAGGTTCTCGAGGCCGTAGACGAGACCCTCGAGGGTCATGACCTTCCGGCAGGCGAGAAGCACACCTGGCATGAACGACTCGCGCGACATGCTGTCATGGCGGAGGGTGAGCGTCTGTCCCAGGCCGCCGAAGATGACCTCTTGGTGCGCGAGGAGACCTGGCAGCCGCACCGAGTGGACGCGGACGCCGTCCGCGTCGAGCCCTCGGGCCTCGCTGTCGGCCATCCCCTCAGAGAGCGTGGGCGTCGCGGCGGCCGCGCGTCGGGCCTCGACGATGGTGCGCGCCGTCATCGCCGCGGTGCCTGACGGGGCGTCCAGCTTTGCCGAGTGGTGCAGTTCCACGATCTCCGCGTCAGGCAGATAGCGCGCCGCGGCCTTCGCGAACTCGATCATGAGGATCGCGCCGATCGCGAAGTTGGGGGCGATGACCGCCCCGAGCCCGGCCTCGCCCTCCGCGACGTCGGAAGGCGCCCAACCGGTGGTTCCGACGACGGGCCGCGCTCCGCCGGCCACGGCGGCTCGAAAGTTGGAGAGCCGTGAGTAGGGCTGCGTGAAGTCGACGAGCACGTCCGGCTTCACGTCCTCGAGGGTCTGGGGGAGGTTCGCCCCGATCGCGAGGTCGCACCCCTCGATGCCGGCCAGTTGTCCGACCGAGTCGCCCACATGGACGACGTCGAGCGCGGCCGTGAGATCCATGTCGGCGGCCGCCCAGACGGCCCGGCACGTCTCCTGTCCCATGCGGCCCGCCGCCCCGGCGACGGCAACGCGAATCGCGGTCATCCAACTCGCCTCCGACTGATAGTGTACCCGTTGTGGGTCTGTCCGCCCCCTCCGCCCACTTGCGCAAGGAGCCGGCCCGCTTCGCGCGGCGGAAAGGGGCGGGGCGTGAAATCGGCCCCGCAAGGACGACGCGCCGTCATGGCGGGCCCCGCCGGACCGATCAGCGCCTCAGTATACCTTGGAGGTCGGATTCCTCGATAGGGCCGATGGCCGCGAGGGCCAGACGATCCGGCCGAAGCACCTCGCGCGCCACGTCTCGAACGTCCTCGTCGGTCACCGCGTCGAGCCTTTGGGCGAACTCCTCATAGAGGATCAGCCTGCCGTGAACGAGGAGGCTTCGCGCGTTGCGTGAGGCCCGGACGTCGGTCATCTCCATCTCGAGGGCCGTGGCGCCCTTGAACTGCTCGCGGGCGACGCGCACCTCGTCCGAGCGGAACTTCCCGTCCGCCAGCTTGGCGGCCTCGGCGAGCGTCACCTCGATCAGCTCCGCGACGTTCTCGGGCGCGGTGCCCGCATAGACCGAGAGCGCTCCGGCGTCGGGAAAGAGGATGGGCTCGGACCAGATGGAGTAGGCGAGCCCGCGGTTCTCGCGAACCTGCTGGAAGAGGCGCGAACTGCCCGTGGCGCCGTAGACGCCGTCGAGAACCGCCTGGGTGTAGCGACGCAGGTCCGACGAGGCGATGGCCGGCCAGCCGAGCGTGACGTGGACCTGCTCCAGATCCCGCGTCGCGCAGCGCACGCCCCCGCCGTCGGCTTGCGCGCGTTCCCACCCCGAGGGTCCGGGCGGCCCGGCCGGCAGGTCGCCAAAGCGCTCGAGAACCATCGCCCGCGCCTCGCCGACGTCCACGTTTCCGGCGATCGAGACGATGGCGTTTCCGGCCGTGTAGCGGCGGCGGTAGTAGCCGAGGATCCCGTCTCGACTTAGTTCGTTCAATGTGGCGTCCGAGCCGAGGATCGACCGTCCCGCCCCGTTCGTGGGCCACATGCATGCGCAGAAGTGGTCGTGGATAAGCTCGTCCGGGGTGTCCTCGTAGCGCCGGATCTCCTCGAGAACCACCTGGCGTTCGGTGTCGATCGACTGCTGGGTGAGCGTGGGCCGGCAGACGACGTCCGAGACGAGGTCGATCGCAAGGTCGACGTGGTCCGACGGGACGCGCGCGTAGTAGGAGGTCGTCTCGCGGTCGGTCGCGGCGTTCAGGTCGCCGCCCACCGAGTCGATGGCGACGGCGATCTCCTCCGCGGACCGCGATGCGGCGCCCTTGAAGACAAGGTGCTCGATGAGGTGCGAGACGCCGGCCTCCGACGGGCGCTCGTGGCGCGAGCCGGTCGCGATCCACGCCGCGACGCAGGCGGACCGGATGGAAGGCATCGGCTCGATCACGAGCCTGAGCCCGGAGTCTAGCGTCTCGCAGTGGGGCATTCGGGCAATGTCTCCCAATCCCGAGGGCGTCGCCCGAAGGGGCGGCGTAGGAACGCGCGGCGCCGGGCCGGATGGGATCCGCGTCGCGCGTTCGTCGCGTCTTCCCCTCCGGCCCCGCCGTGCGTCATGCCGAGCTAAGACCGCTACGAATCGCCCGAGTCCTTCTTGTCCCGGAACGAGATGTTGTCGCGCGAGCGTCCGCCGCCGGAATCGGAACGACGCGGCCCGCCGCTCGAGCCCCGACTCCCACCGCCGCGGCTGCCGCCACCGCCGCTGCCGCCTCGGCGGGGGCCTCCGCGCGAGCCGCCGGAGCCGCCGCGCGGGCGCTCGGGGCGGTCGGGGATGCCCTCGGGGCGCTCGAGGAGTTCCTTGCGGGTCAGGTTCACGCGGCCCTGGGAGTCGATCTCCTTGAGCTTGACGGTCACCGTGTCGCCGACGGAGAGCACGTCGGAGATCTCCTCGGTGCGCTCCCAAGCGTAGTCGGAGACGTGAAGCAGACCGTCGCGACCGGGGAGGATCTCGCAGAACGCCCCAAAGGGCATGAGGCGCGTGACGCGTGCGTTCTCGAAGATCTCGCCGGGCTCCGGATCGCGGACGAGGTCGCGAACGAACTGGAGCGCGCGCTCGCCGGCCTCGGCGTCGGTC
>CAZCER010000226.1:0-7910 GCA_964497385.1 uncultured Armatimonadia bacterium
CTTCTTCGGCCTCCACTTCGACCTCCACCCCGGCGCGACCGACACCATCCTCGGTCGGGACGCCGACCCCGCGAACATCCGGGCTCTCCTCGACCGCGTGAACCCGGACTACGTCCAGTACGACTGCAAGGGTCACGCGGGTTATACCGGGTACCCCGCCACCATCGGCTGGCCCTCGCCGGGGATCGTGAAGGACTCCCTTGCCGTCTGGCGTGAGGTCACCCGCGAGCGGAACACCGGCCTCTACATCCACTACTCCGGCGTGTGGGATGCCGTCGCGATCGAGCACCATCCCGACTGGGCCGTCGTGCACGCCGACGGCTCGCGCGATGCGATGGCCAACTCCGTGTTCGGCCCGTACGTCGACGAACTCCTGATTCCCCAGGTGAAGGAAGTCATCGACAAGTACGCGATCGACGGCATCTGGGCCGACGGCGAGTGCTGGGGCGCCAGGCTTGACTGGTGCGAAGAGGCCCAGCGCCAGTTCACCGAAGAGACCGGCGTCACGGAAATCCCCACTTCGCGCGAAGACCCGCACTGGCTCGAGTGGAAGGACTTCCACCGCCGCGCATTCGAGCGCTACCTCTGCCACTGGGTCGATGCCTTGCACGCCCACAAGCCAGGCTTCCAGATAACCAGCAACTGGATGTACACCCCCCACGCCCCAAAACCCATCGTCGCCGACCTCGACTACCTCTCGGGTGACTACTCCCCGACTCTCTCCGTCGACCGCGCTCGCGTCGAGGCCCGCTACCTCGCGAGCAACGGCCGCCCGTGGGACCTCATGGCCTGGGGCTTCAACTGGATCGAGGGGACGGGACACTGCCTCAAGACCCCGGAGCATCTCCAGCAAGAGGCCGCGGTCGTTCTCATGCAGGGCGGAGGCTTCCAGATCTACAACCAGCCGACGCGCGGAGGCCGCATCCCGTCCCGCATGATCGAGGATCTCGGCCAGGTCGCCGACTTCTGCCGCGCGCGCCAGGCCGTGAGCCACAAGAGCACGACCGTTCCGCAGGTGGCGTTGCTTCTCTCGAACGCCGCGTGGGCCGACCGGTGCGACTCGGTCTTCGTCCCCGCCGGGATCGAGCGCCTCGAGGGCGCTCTCCATGCGCTGCTCGAACTCCACTACTCGGTGGACATCCTCGCCGAGCACCAGCTCGAGCCGCGTCTCTCCGAGTACCCGGTGGTCGTCATCCCCGAGTGCCATCGCCTACCGGACGGGTTCCGGGCCAAGCTCGTCGACTACGTCCGTAACGGCGGGCAAGTGTTGCTGCTGGGTGGCGAATCCGCGCGCCTCTTCGAGAGCGAGATCGGCGTCACGTTCGGCGAGCCTCACCACGGCGCGGCCGAACTTGCCGTGGGCGATGGCTTCGTGAGCGTCCGCGGGCCATGGGACCGGGTCACGCTCGCGGGCGCCGAGGGCCTGGCGCATTGGTACCCCGATCGCCTCCTGCGTGAGGAGGACGCCCGGTGGGCCGCGACGCGCACGAGGCTCGGGGAGGGCGCCATCGTCGCGGTGTACGGCGAGGTCGCGACCACGAACTACCACAGCCACCACCCCGCGATCCGCCTCTTCATCGGCGAGCTGATGGCCGAACTCCTAACCGACCCGATCGTCCGCGTCGAGGGCCCGCCAACCGTCGAGGTCGCCGTCCGACGCACGCGGGACGGCCGCCTCGCGGTCCATCTCCTGAACACCTCGGGCATGCCGCTCGGCAACCGCACCGTGACCGACTACATCCCCGAGGTCCGCGACCTGACCCTCACCATCCGCCTCGACGCCCCGCCCACGCGGGTGACCCTCGAGCCCGGCGGCGGCGACCTCACACCGGTATGGGACCCCGCCGCCGGCGCGTGCACCGTCACCATTCCCACTTTGGCCATCCACGAGGTCGTGGCGCTGCACTGACTCGCAGGCGCACAACGCCCCTCCCCGCGCTTGCCGTCCGGCCCCGCGGCCCGCGGAAGCCCGGAGAGGGGCGTCATCGCTTCCCTCAGAACCCCAGGTCGCCCCACAGCCGCTGGATGTAGCCGATCTGACCCGTGTGGTAGGACCAGTGGCTGAGGTGAATCCGCCAGAACAGCAGGCGCGGGCCCTTCATCCAGCCGGCGTCGATCTCCTCGAGCCATGCCGCCTCCGACACGTTGCGCACGACTTCCGCGGTGCCGTCCGCCAGTTCGGCCAGGATCTTCAGGGCCTCTTCCTTCGTGGACAGGCCCGTCGGGTCGCTCGCGGCGAAGGCGTCCGAACTCGCCCAGTTCCCGTCACCCGCGCCCTCCGGCGGAGCGGGCGTCGTCCCCGTCTCGAACAACTGGCGCATCATGAACTCCGAGGAGACGAGGTGCTTCGTGATGTCCATCACGCTGGTGGCGTCCCCGCTCTCGCACACCTGCGGGCGCCAGTTCAGTTTGTCCTCGGGGGTCTTCGCGAAAAAGCCGGTGTAGAACTCGATCAGTTGGCGCAGTCCGGAGATCTCTTGCTCGATGTTCATCCTAGGCGTCTCCTCATCGGTTCATCGCCCACCCCGTCGAATCGACAACGCCAAGCGGCGTGGGGGTTACGCGATTTGGGTTCCCCAAGTGGGGACGGGCTCCCTGCGGCGCCGCCCCGATGTTCCTTCCGAGCTAGCCGTGACTGAGGTCCCCGTAGAGCCGTTGGATGTAGGCGGCCTGGCCCGCGTGGTACGACCAGTGGATGCAGATCATCCGGAGGTACCGGATGCGCGGCGCCGTCATGAAGGGCGTCTCGATCGTCTCCTCCCAGGCGCCGCAGGGAAGCGTGCGGGCGAGGTCGCCGGCCGCGCGCTCCAGGTCCGCCACAAGGCGAGCGATCCGCGGCTTGTCATGCACGTCCGCGGCGGGACCGCGGGTGGCGAAGGCCTCCGCGCTCAGCCAGTCGGCGGTAGCTTCCGGCGACGGGGGCGTCCCGCCGTCCCGGATGACCGCGTGGAACATGGACTCCGCGGCGATGCAGTGCTTGGCGATGTCGAGGATGCTCGTCGGATCGCCGCTGGCGCTCTTGGGTCGCCATGTCAGCATCTCATCGGGCGTCGACTCGAGTATCGCGAGGAACATCTCCCGAGACTCGACCGCGTCGCCAAGTACGGGCGAGGGATCCATGCACGATCACATCCTTCGCGCGGCCCGGGCCCGCGGGCCGGTCGCCCCTCCCCCCACACGATTCACCCTGCCGCCCCGCCAACCTCGCGCCGTCTGACCCGCCGCGCCTGCGGAGAGGGAATGCCGCACCGGGAACGAACGCAACCACGCGGATCCGTACGTCCACGTTCACGAGGAGGAAGTCCCATGCGCATCGCGACGCGTTTCCTGATCGCCGTTCTTTGCGTGGTCCTGGCCCTCGCGTGTTCCGCGGGGTGCATGAAGTTCGCGCAGAATCTCGGCAAGAAGGCCGGCCAAACCATGCGCACGGCCGACGCGAACAACGGCGCCTCGGACAAGGCCAACGCCGAAAGCGAAACCGAGAGTTCCACAACCAAGGGCAAGAAGAAGGAGAAAGGCGACTCCAAGAAGGACGACAGCCGCGGCGAGGAGTCCGACGAGGGGCCCGGCAGGGGTCGGACGCTCGATCTCAGCAACCTCCGCAACGACGGCTCCGGCGACGGCGGCGAACTGAGCGAAGAGGAGTCCCGCGGCTACGTCGAGAGCATCGCCGAACTGACCCGACCGGGCTACGAGATGGTTGTCGGGGAGGAGTACGATCTCGACAACGACGGCGTCACCGAAGGCATCATGGGCTTCCAGTGCACCGAGACCGACGAGATGGGCGAGCCGACCCAGCCCGCGTACTTCGAGATCGCCTTCGACGTGGGTGGGAGCTGGAAGTCGTGGTTCACGATCGACGCGCCCGGCGGCGAGACCATGCTCGATGACAACTGCATCCTCGGCGCCGAGGACGTCAACGGCGACGGCCACGCCGAGATCTTCCTCATGTTCTACGGCTTCGGCGTCTCCGGCCGCCCTGAGAACATCTACGTCTGGCGTCTCTTCGCCGAGGAGAACGAACTCCGTTCCGCCATCGTCGGCGGCGTCGCCGAGACCACGAACCGCGACGGCCTGAAGTTCGCCGACATCGACGAGTTCTGCCCCGGCCCCGAGATGATCTTCGCCATCATGCAGCTGGGCGATGAGGCCATGGCCGACGCGCACGCCTACGCCATCGAGGTGTGGGGCTGGTCCGAAGACGACGAGATCTACGACTACCAGAGCGGCGGCGCGTCGGACACCAAGTACGCCTCCGCAACCGACGCCATGGACGCCTTCCTCGCGGGCGAGGATTACCAGTAGCGGGGCGGGAGAGCGTGACGGAACGCGCCGCACAAAGCGAACCCGAGGCCGAGTCGGTCGACTCGACCTCGGAACCTCGGACCCGCTTCGCCCGCGCCGAGGCGAATCGTCAGCGGGACCTGCACGTCGTCATCGAGGACCTCTACAACGAGCGCAACGCCTCGAGCGTCCTCCGGACCGCTGAGGCCGTCGGCGTCGGGACGGTGCATGTGGTGCGCACCGACGACCTGCGGCTGGAACTCGCGCCCCGGGTCAGCAAGGGCGCGGAGCGGTGGCTCACGGTGGAGTTCTACGAGGAGCCCGGAAGCTGCATCGCCCGGCTCCGCGAGGCGGGCGTCGCGATCTACTGCACGGCGCTTGCGGAGGACGCCATCGACTTCCGTGAGGCGGACTACACCCGGCCCTGCGCCGTGGTGCTCGGAAACGAGGCCGAGGGCGCCTCTCAGACGTGCGTGGCAATGGCCGATGCATGCATCCTGATCCCGATGATGGGGATGCTCCAGAGCCTCAACGTGAACGCCGCCGCCGGAGCGGTGCTCTACGAGGTGCACCGCCAGCGCGCCGCGGCCGGGATGTACGCGGATCCGACGCCGGCGCTGCCCGACGCCCCGAACGTCCGCTCGGTGCGGAGGAAGCGCGGGAAGCGATCCAGGTAGGCTGATGGAGGGGCCGCATGGAAGGGGCCCGCGACGGAGGGGCGGGAAGGGATCCATCCGGCCCATCGCATGAAGCGGAGTGCCTCCGGTTCCGCGCGCGGGACAGGTTACCGATTTGGCGAGAGCGAGGTGGGTGTGATGCTCAAGCGTTACGTCGGTCTGGGGCTCTTGGCTCTGCTCCTCAGCCTCGCCCTGGCCGTCTCCGGCCGCCACCGTAGCCTCGCACGGAGTGGCCCTCCACCGGAGCCCGCGGCGAGTCAACTGATCGCTATAGGTGACCAGATCCTCCGAGCCTGCGACGAGCAAGACACTGGGCAGCGCGAGGATCTGGAGCGGGCCCTGAAGCGCGCACGGGAGGCCATGCTCGAGGCCGGCGCGGCCAAGCCCGCGCCGGGGGCCTCAGACTGGCCGGTGGCGCTGGATGCCTCCGGAGGCATCGACAAGGCGTTGCGCGCCGTCGCGGATGCCTGTGGCGACGAGGTCGGCTGCTACATCGCCAGTGAGGGCGAACTCTGGCGCGCACCTGTCGGACCCGAGACCGACTCCTGCGCGACCTATCTGGCGGAGCACGCGGACGATGTGGCGCGATCGCTTGCGGACGGCGAGCTGCACGCCGTCACCGGCCCAGAAGGCGGCCTCGCCTTCGCTCCGCTCGTGGACGGGGACGGCGTGGTGGTCGGGGCCGTGCAGGTTGTCGCGCAGCCCTTCGTGCTGAACTTTGGGAACCGTCGGCATCCCACCCCGCGCGAGTGCGTATCCCGGGCGGCTCCTGGCGCCACCGGAGGCGCGATCGTGGTCGACAGCGGTGGCACGTGCATGGCCAGCAAGGGCGGGGTCACGAACGGCCGGTCTCTGATCGAGGCCAAGGACGCGGAGGGCCGGCTCTTCGTGGCGGAGATCTGCGACCCCACAAGCGAAGCGCGCAAGACGGGCTGGATCACCTACGCCTGGCGGAACGAGGGGGACGCGCGCCCACGCCGAAAGGTCGCGCGCGTCGCGTACTTCGAGCCGTGGGACTGGGTCATCGTCGTAAGCGCCTTCGAAGACGAGCTGTTGTAGGGATCGGGCCGTGCGGGGACGGAAAGGCGGTCACACACGATGCGGAAGCTTGCGGCGTTGGCGTTCCTTGCGGTCGCGTCGCTCTTCGGCTGCGCCGGAGGCACGGGCGACGACGGTGGTGATGGCGGGGGCGATGCGCTCACGCTTCTCGGCGAGGTCGAGACCTGGGGCTACCAAATCCAGGGGCTCGAGGAGGACGGCGCGGTCGACGCCTTGGCCAACTCGGACTACGACCTTCTGGTCGTCGAGCCCACACGCTCGGAGCAAGGCTCGGAGAACTTCGACACGGCGGGCATGGTCTCTCGGCTGAAGGCGACCGAGGGCGCGAGCGGCAACCGGAAGCTCGTGATCGCCTATGTGGACGTAGGACAGGCCGAGGACTGGCGCACCTACTGGCTCGACTCCTGGGAAGCGCCCACAGAGGGCCAGACCGGAACGCCGGACTTTCTACTCGCTCTCGATCCGGACGGCTGGGCCGGCGACTACCAGGTCGCCTACTGGGACGCCCGATGGCGCCAGATCATGCTCGGCGAAGGCGGCCTCATCGACCAGGTCCTCGATGACGGCCTCGACGGCGTGTACATGGACTGGGTGGCCGCGTACGAGGACGAGATGGTCATCGCGGCGGCCGCGGATGCGGGCCTCGATCCGCGGGAGGCCATGATCGACTACCTCTCAGACATCCGCACCTACGCGCGAGGCCGAGACTCCGACTTCCTCCTGATCCAGCAGAACGCGGCGGATCTCGGGGTGAGCCACCCGGAGGCCCTCTCCGTGGTGGACGCCATCGGACACGAGGGCGTGTGGTTCTCCGGCGAGGCCGACGTCGACTGGGGAGACCCCGCCTCCGGCGACCAGTGCATCCCGGTGACCGGTGAAGGCCACAGCACCGCCTTCTACATCGGCGAACTCATGACGTATCAAAACGCCGGCAAGGTTGTGTTCACGATCGACTACGCCCAAGAGCCCACGAACGTCCGGAACTGCTACGAAGCGTCCCGCGCTTTGGGGTTCATCCCGTTCGTGTCGCTGACGCCGCTCGACAGGTTGCCGTAGGGGCGCACGGCACGTCGCCAGGGAACACGGGAAGCGGCGATCCGTCGCCCCATATGGGGGGCGGCCCGCCGGTCGTTCTCACGCGTCCGACCCGATCGTCGGCGGCATGGCGTCATCGAGGCCCCGGGCGATGGCGTCGGAGATGTCCGGCACGAGGGCGGGGAAGCGAGTCAGCAGGTCGTCGTAGGCCTCGAGAAGCGCGGCGCCCTCGACCTGCCCGATCTCCCGGCCTCGCGCCGTCGGCTCGAACACCGCGCCCCGATACGGCTGCTCGACAAAGGCGCCGAGACGCCAGTCGCACGCGTCCTCCCGACAAGCCGACGCAATGCCGTCGCGCGTCAGACCGAGGGTGCGCATGAGAGCCTGAAGCGGAGCCCCTTGCGTGGGCGCCGGGCCCGCGCTGAGCGCGGCGACGCGACGCAGGATCGCGCGCCCCACGCGGCCGACTCCGGGCGGGGCCTCTCCCTCCGCGAGCCGCACCCTGTAGCGCAGCCCCCGGCGGTCCGAAAGCACCGTGTCCCGCCCACCCCAGTTCGACGCGGCGTGGTGCCGGAGTTCCACGCTCCCGCTTCCGACGAGAGCGAGCAGCGCCATGAGCGCGATCGTGTCCGCCCGGGTCAGGCGCGGGTCCTCGGACAGGTGCATCGCCGCCTCGAGCGTCGCGGTCCTCAGGCTTGGCGGCGCGGGCTCCAGCCGGAGCGTCTCCGTGGCTTCGGCGGTGTGGCGGCTGGCGAGTCGGACCCCGAAGAGAGCGTCCACGCGCCAGCCCAGACCCGCCGGCCGCTCGCGAACGATGACCGTCGAGCGGCCCCACGCGTAGGCGATAAGCGCCGC
>CAZCER010000227.1:0-7896 GCA_964497385.1 uncultured Armatimonadia bacterium
GGTCCAGAACACGCCCGGGGTGCGACGCCAGGAGGCCGGTTATGTCACCCAGATTAGCGCGGTTTCTCTCCACCGCCCGCAGGCGCGGGCACGAGCCCCACACGAGCCCGAAAGAAGCGAACATCACCCACGCGTTCTTTGACCTCTACCCGGATTTACCCCTTCTCGAGCGCCAAGCGCGCAGCCTCGCCTACGCCCTCGCCGAGGAGCCCCTCGTCTTTGATCCTGACGAGACGATCGCGGGGCAGATCTGGCAGGCGTGCCCCGGCGCCGGCGACGTGTTCATCAACGGCTCAACGGATCCGCGCTGGCGCGATTGGTCCGTGGTCGGCGTCGCTCCGCTGTGGGTCGCCGAGCGCGCGCCGGAGTGCCCCGAGTGCGAGAGGGGCGTCGGCGCGTTTCCCGGGCACATTGGCTGGGACTGGCGCCTCGTGCTCGATCTCGGCTTCGCGGGCCTCCGCGAGCGTTTCGAAGAAGCCGCCCAAGCGGCGGAGGACGCCGAGGCGCGAGAGTTCCACACGGCGGTGACCATCGCCCTCGACGGCGCGATCGCCTTCGCGCGGCGGATCGCGGAGGGCGCTTCCCCGGAACTCCGGGAGCGCTGCGAGCGCGTCCCGCTTCTCCCGGCTCGGGACTTCCGGGAGGCAATCCAGGCATTCTGGACTCAGCACCTCGCGGTCATGTTCGAGAATCCGTATGGAGGCAACGGCCCGGGCCTGATGGATCGGTTCCTATGGCCGTGGCTGGAGCGCGACTTGGATCGAGGCGCCCTCGACCTCGACGAAGCGCGCGAGATCATCACGGAGCTGTTCATCAAACTCGATGAGCGCATCGCGCGGCACGACGGTTGGGTCGAGGCGATCTGCGTCGGGGGGCGCACCGCGGACGGCGACGGCGCCGAGAACCCGCTCTCACGCATCCTGGTCGAGACGATCATGTCGCTCGAACAGACGCACCCGTCCGTCTACATCCGCCTGCGCGACGACGCGCCGGATGACTTCGCGGCTCTTGCGGCCGACTATCTGCGCGAAGGAGGGTGCCGCGCCCAGATTCACGGCGACGACCCGATCATCGCGTCACTGGTCGGCGGAGGGATCGCGCACGCCGATGCATGCGAGTGGATGGCCGGCGGCTGCATGGAGGAATCGCCCCAAGGGCGCAGCGCGGACTTCGTGTTCACGTACGTCCACAACCTGGTCTCAACCTTCGAGGCGGTCCTTCACGGCGGGACGCCGCCCCTTCAGGAGCGATGCATCGCGCCGGTGGAGACCGACCTCACCGACTATGCGAGCTTTGAGGACTTCTTCGCGGCGTTCCGCTTGGAGACGGACCGCGCCCTTCGCCTGCTGCTCCGGCGCCTCGACGTGTGGGTCGAGGCCTACGCTCGGTACCGGCCGGCGCTGCTCATCTCGTCCATGGTCCACGACTGCCTGGAGCGAGGGAAGCCCCTCTCCGCCGGCGGGGCGCGCTACCAGGACTACTCCGGCTCCGTCGTCGGAATCCCGAACGTCGCCGACAGCCTCCTCGCGATTGAGCGCGCGGTCTACCGAGAGGGGTTCGTCACGCCTGATGAGCTGCTTCAGGCGCTGCGCGACAACTTCGAGGGCCATGAGCCCCTCCGAAGGCGGCTCCTACGCCTGCCGCGGTTCGGACAGGACAACGCCGAGGCGGACGCGATGGCCCAGCGGGTGCTCGACTGCTACTTGCGCCCCTGCGAGCAACACGTCACAGCGTTCGGAGGGCGCGTCCGACCGATCGTGCTCGGCTTTGTGTGGGTCGCCCAGATGGGCGCGACGACAGGCGCGACGCCGGACGGCAGACGAGCGGGCGAGCCGCTCGCGCATGGTCTGAGCCCGCAGTGCGGCAGCGCCGACAGGGGGCTCTCGGCGGCGATCCGCTCGGCGACCCGTCTCGAGCTGTCCCGCCTCAGCGGGGGCGCGGCCATGATGTTTGATCTGGACCCGGCGTGGGCGAAACGCGAGGTGGTGGAGGCCACGCTCCGCACCTTCACCGCCCTCGGCGGGCAGATCTTCCAGGGCAATGTGTTGGACACGGAGCAACTCGAGCGGGCGCTCGCTGAGCCCGAGCTGCACCGCGACCTCATCGTCCGCGTCGGTGGCTACTCGGCGCGATTCGTGACGCTCTCGCCGGTGACGCAGCAGGAGATCCTGAACCGCAGACGGTTCGGAAGCTAGAGGCGGCCTACCGCAGCACCGTGCCCTCGATTGCGTCTCCGGGGACGTCGAGGAACTGCACGCTCGAGACGGTCCGCATCGTGGCGTGGTCGGCGAAGGTCCATACGACCTGCTTCTCGGGAGTGACCTCGATGAGGTGCGGCGCCTCACCGAGATGCCCATGCCCGAGCCAGTGGCAGAGCACCGTGTTTCCGTTCGGGAGGCGTTGCACGCCCGCGATGAACTTGTCCGCGATCTCCGGCAGATCGGCGCTCGTGACCTGCCAGACGGTATTGCCGTCCGGGTCGACCTCGAAGACCTTCGCGGAGTCGCCCGCGGCGTCGCCGCAGGAGATGAGCGTGTTGCCGTCCGGAAGGCGGATCGCGGAGTGCGGGCCGCCGGGCGCGGCGACCTCCCAAACGCTTCTGCCGTCCGGGTCGTACTCTCGCACGACTTGCCCACCGATGTGCGCGACGAGGGTGTTCCCGTTCGAAAGGCGCCGGGCGTTCCGCATATAGAGGTGGCCCCCGTCCGTGCCTTCCGGTAGGAGGCGTATCTCGTTCACGGTGTCGCCCTCCGGTGTGACCTCCAGGAGGCGGCCGGCGCTGCACTCCCCGATGAAGGTGTTCCCGTTCGCCAGTCGCTGGCAAGCGAAGATCTCGCTCGCGGACAGGTACTCGAACACGACGTTCTTCTCACGATCGACTTCCTTCACCCCGTGGCCGGTCGTGAAGAGGAGATTGCCGTCCGGCAGCACCCAGAACTCGTCACAGGCCGGCGCCTCGTACTCCCACTCGACCGCGCCGGACTCATCGACCAGAAACACCTTGCCCTGGCTGTAGTCGGCGCAGGCGAAGCGGTGGGTCACCGGGGCGTCCTGCGCGAGGGCGGCGGTCGAGACGACTGCGAGAGCCAAGGCCAGTGCGAGTCGGTTCATGGAGTGTCTCCTCCGTTGATGGGTCCGGTGACAGATGTGACGTGGGCGCTCAGGAGCCGGCCAGAGCTTCGCGAGTGGGCGGGAGGTGACCTGCGGAGGGAGGACCCTACCCACACCCCACAACCCTATCGCCGAGGCCGGTTCGCTCGGCGGCCATGCGTACCCTTGCGCGCAGGGCACGGACGTACGCCTCGCGGGCGGGGGCCTCGAAGAGGAGTCCGCGGTAGTCGGCGAGGAGGTCGGGGAAGTGCTCTCGCAGGAGTTCCTGGACCGCCTCCCAGACTCTCGGCCGGCGGTTGAGCGGGTCGACCCACACGCGGCTCACGTCGCGCTCGGCGAGTTCGGCGAACATGGCCTCGATCGAGTCCTGGCCATCGGAGAGGTACGGCAAGAGGGGCCCGCACATAGCCGTGGTCGGGATGCCGGCCTCGTGCGCCTCGGTGAGGACGCGCAGGCGGTCGGCCACGGTACCGGCGCCGGGCTCCCAGAGTTCGCGGAGCCGCTCGTCGAGGGTCGTCAAGCTCACGCCAACGCGCGCATCGCCCTTGGACAGCACGTCGAGATCGCGGAGGATGAGAGCGCTCTTCGTGAGGCAGCTCACCGTGAACCCGTGCTCGAGGAGAAGCTGGCAGCACTCGCGCGTGAGTCCGCTCTCCGCCTCGAGATGCTGCCAGCCGTCACAGGCGCTGCTGACGAAGACCTTGCCGGGCGCAGCTCGCCGGAGCTGCCGCCGAAGCGCCTCGACGGCGTTCGCTTTCACATCGACGAACTCGCCCCAGGTCTCGGGGTGGGGGTGGAAGCGCTGCATGAACCGGGCGTAGCAGTAGGCGCACGCGTGGCTGCAGCCGGTGTAGCAGTTGAGGGAGTAGCCCCCGAGGCGCGAGTCGTTGAGGATCGACTTGCACAGCGTCTCGCGCACCACGACGCCGTCGAACAGCACGCGCGACTGCGCAGGCGCGTCCGGGGCGCCCCCGGAGACGTCGTCGAAGAGGCTGCGTTCCCCTGCCCCGCGCTTGCCCATCGGTTGGCCGCCTCAGTGCGAGCGCGGGCCGAGAGGCCGCCGCGCCGTGGTGTGTTCGCTCAGACACCGCGACGCGGGGATCCTGTTCGATGAAGCGCTATGCTTCGGGCTCAAAGAGTTCGGGATGGTCTTCCACGAACTCCTCATACTCCTCGATCTGATCTGGCCGGCCGTACTCGTAGACCGGGTATGGAGCGTCGGCGCCCCGCGCGAGATGCCACTGGCAGAGGTTGAGGGTCATCTCATCGCAGAGGTCCTCCTGCGAGAAATCGAGAGAGCAGTAGAGGTCCCACCAACGACGCATCCGAGCGTCGAGCGCCGTCTCGGGCTCGGGCATCTTGTCGAGCGGGATGTTGTTGGGCTTGAGCGTGTAGGGCGTCGGGTCGCTGGTGTCCGTGAAGCACGCGCGCATGGGTGAGGCAAGCAGGTCGAACTGCGTCATCGGCGGCAGGCCGAGGATGAGTTCCATCGTCTTCAGCATCGAGGTCTGGTTGTAGTTCTTCGAGACCACCGCTCCGCGCGGCGAGTAGGGGGAGATCACGTACCCGAGCGTGCGGCGACCGTCGACGTGGTCGAGGCCCGCTTGCGGGTCATCCTCGGTGACGAAGATCGCCGTCTCTCCCCAGACCGGCGAGTGGGTCACGGCCTCGACGATCTGGCCGAAGGCGTAGTCGTTGTCCGCGAGCTGCGCCGGAATGGTCGGCAGGCCCTTCCCCCCCGAAGTGTGGTCCACAGGCATGAGGAGGATCATCAGATTGGGGAGCGTCCCGGCTTCCACGTTCGCGTGGAACTCCTTCAGAAACTCCCGCGCGCGGTAGACCTCGGGCACCGTCTGAGGGAAGCCGACGTAGGTGGGGCAGACGATGTCGGCGATCGACTGGATCTTGGGTACGGCCAGCACGCTCGTCTCGCTCACGCCGTTCAGGTAGTCGCGGTAGTAGTCCGACCACGTCGCGCCCTCTTGAAGCCTGGCGGCGACGAACTCCCCGTAGATTCGAACGGTCTTGCCGTGCGCCCGGGCGTTGTCCCAGAGGAAGCCACCGGGCGAGTAGGCCATCGCGTCGCCGCCGTCGTACGGGTACGAGCGCGGCCAACCGCGGAAGCCCTTTTCGATGTAGTCGGTGGCGAAGCCCGAGTCGGTCCACTGATGGCCATCGGCGGAGAGCGTCCCGCAGCAGTAGAAGTTGTCGAGAAGCGCGAACTCGCGCGCGAGGGCGTGGTGGTTCGGGGTGATCTCCTCGGGGTAGACGCAGAGCTTGGGCTCGCCGTTGCCTTCCGTCATGTCTCCGAGGACCTGGTCGTAGGTGCGGTTCTCCTTGATGATGTAGATGACGTGCTTGATGGTCGAGGGCTCGCCGTGGCGCTCCGGCAGCGGCGCCGCGGCCACATCGGGACGCGGCGGGCTGACCGCGGTGAGTGTCGCGGTCATGCGGTTGTTCTCGAGCGTGCGCGCGGTGAGGGTCGGGAGCGTGTCAGCCGCTTCGGGTATCGGGAGGAGCGACACCGAACCCAGGTAGTGGTGGCTGTTGAAGCCTTTCGGGTCACGCGGGTCGCGGCTGCCGACGCCCTTGATGTTGCAGACGGCGAGGAGATCATCGGTCGGCGAGTGGTCCATCCCGGCGGGGTACCAGCCGACGGGCATGTATCCCATCACCTGGCCGGTCGTCGTGTGGATCACGGCGACAGCGTTGTTCGTGCCGAGCGAGACATAGAGCGTGTGGCCGTCGGGCGAGAGCGTCAGGGCGTTCGGCGAGCATCCGAATGGGAGTTCGTCGAGAGGCTTCACATCGATGGTGCGGACGACCTGAGTGAGGCCGGTGTCGATCTCGAGGACCGTGTCGGAGTTCGCGCACGCCACATAGAGCGTTCTCCCATCGGCGGTCAGAGCCATCTCACAGGGATGAAGGCCCGTCTCGATCTGCGCGACCTCCGTCGAGATCGCCAGGTCCACGACGCTCACACTACCCAGGGACGCGACATGAGTGCGCGGGTCGACCACGACGGGGCCCGCGTTGCCGGCGGGCTCGGTGACGTCGCCCTCGACTGCGCGTCGTCCGCCCCAGTTGGTGACGTAGAGACGTCCGTCCTTGCCTTCAACGGCCGCGAAGGGCGCCACGCCGACGTCGATGGTCTTGAGGGTCTCACCCGTGGCCGCGTCGAGGATGGCGATCTGGTTCTTGCGGTTGAGGCAGACGTAGAGATGCGCGCCGTCGGCGGAGAGGCTGATCCCGACCGGCGTGACGCTCTCGCCGAAGTCGAGGGGGTCGGCAAGGGCGTAGGTCCCGTCTTCACCACGGTCGAGCACGAAGATGACGTTCCGTGAGCCCGAGACCCAGAGACGCCCGCCGTCCGGACGGAAGACCACCCCGCTGTAGCCCGGCATCTCCCCGGGGAGCTTCACCTCGGACACGAGCGCGCCGCCCGTGGGATCCACGAAGCGAAGCATGCCCGCCCAGGCGTCCGACACAGCGATCAGCGAACCGTCGGGGCTGAAGGCGCAGTCGTTGGGTCGTCCGGCGAACTCGACCTGCGCGCCGAACGGATCGAGGACCTGGTTCGTTGCCACCACGACTCGGCCGTCCGGCTGGGGCCCCACGTTGGCGTTGTCGTAGTAGTCGAGGATGTCCTCAAACGCCGCCTCGTCATCGTCCTCCTGAGCGAGGACGGGGCTAAGGACGAGCGCGAAGACCAGGGCGAACGAAAGTAATCTACACATAACTGGCGATCCTCTCACAGGCTGCTTCGGATGCAGCCCACTTCACAGCCGGGCGCAAGGACCCTGAGAGGGGTTGCGCCGCGGTTGAAGCCTCACGAACCACGACAGGGCTCCGCCGCGCAGCACATCCAACAACCCGTCGCGCGGCTTACCTCGGTGGCGCGAGGTCGTGCCCGGCGGCTAGGGCAGCTCGGCGATGCGGATGTTTCGATACCAGGTCTCGCTCGGTTCCCCGGCGTGGACTTGTACGGCGATCACACCGGTCCCGGGGATGGCTGGTTCCTTCTCCAGATACTCCGCCGTGAGGATGTCGTTCAGGTAGAGACGGATGCGCGGCCCCTCGCAG
This sequence comes from uncultured Armatimonadia bacterium, assembly GCA_964497385.1. Classification (GTDB taxonomy): domain Bacteria; phylum Armatimonadota; class Zipacnadia; order UBA1398; family UBA1398; genus CAZCER01. The sequence continues at coordinate 7,195 of CAZCER010000227.1, forward strand.
CGGATCTCGTAGTCGTTCCAGCCATCGGCGTGCACGGCGCCCCGCGTGAGTTCGGTGGGCGCCTGCACGAGCATGCCGCGCCGGGATTCGTCGTAGAGGCAGCCCCAGTATGTTCCCGAGGAATCCATGTCCGCTTGGTACCCTGCGACTTCGCGTCCGCCGGGGACGCGCTCGGTTCGGAACTGCACGCCGCCGTTCGCGTTCACGACCTTGCACTGAAGTCGGAGCACGAAGTTCGCGTACCGGCGGGTGGTGCACAGGAACTCGTTGCGGGGGATCGGCGTGCTCAGGTTGCCGCCAACGATGGCGCCGTCTTCGATGCGGAAGGAGGTCTCGGTATCACCCTCCCACCCGCCGAAGGTCTTGCCGTCGAAGAGAGGCACGAAGGTGAGCGTAGCGGCATCGATCGCCGCACGCGCCGTGGGGTCGTCGCGCTCGCGGAGCGCCTGGAGCAGGAGGTCGCGTCGGAGCCCCGTGGCCCGCTTCAGCTCTCCGCCAAGGAGCGCGCTGGTCGGCTCACAGCGGAGTTCGCGCACAAGGCGGAGAGCCGCGCTCACCTCGGTCCGATCGCCGGAGCGGAGCAGGCGCCGGAGAACGGGCGCGCCGGCCGGGCCGCTCGCGACAATGCTTCGGCATGTCGCGGCGAGGCGCACGCTCTCACTAACGCCCGGGGCCTTGCGGATCGTCTCGAAGACGCCCTTC
>CAZCER010000228.1:0-6735 GCA_964497385.1 uncultured Armatimonadia bacterium
AGGCTTGACCACGATGCGACTCCCGGGGGCCGCCAACGCCACGGCCTCGGCCACACTCGCGAAATCGCCCGTACCGTCCTTCGCAACGGTCAGCTCGCCGCGAAGCGGGGCCGGGCGCACCGTCCCTCTCGGCGGCGCGCTCTCGGCCGGGGTAGAGGCCGGAGGCTGCGCCTCGGGCGCAATCGGACCCGAGCCAACCGGAGGCGCGGGCGGCTCGGCGGCCGCCGGCTCCGCGCGGTTCAGGGCGAGCGCTCTCTGCGCAGGGTCCTCGGAAAGAAGCGCCAGGAGCCTAGCGGGCCACGGTTCTGGAAGTTCTCGGTAGCCCTCCTCGAACTCCCGCGCGAGCATGCGCGTCAGGAACCCGGTTCCGACGCCGTGCTGAGGCAAGCGCCCGAGAAGGCATTCACGGAGGGTCACTCCGAGAGCCCACAGGTCCGCGGCAGGGCCGGGCCCCTCTCCTCGGAGGCGCACCAGGTGATACGGCGCCAGGTCGAGCCCCTGCGCGTCCTCGCCCTCGCCGATCCACATGCCTGTCCGGAGTCCGGCGTCCGCGAGCCGCCAGCCCTCCGCGGTCCAGAGGACGTTCTCGGGGCAGACGTTCCGGTGGGCCACGCCAGCCGCGCGCAGGGCGTCGAGGGCCGCGAGAACGGCGCGGGCGAGGACCTCGGCCTCTGCCGAAGACAGGACGGCGCCGTCCCCAAGGACATCGGCCAGCGTCCGAGCGGCGTACGCCCGAGCAAGGTAGTAGGCCCCCGGTGGATCGTCGATGCGACCGTGCTCGGTGGGCAGCGTCAGCGACGGTTCCGAGAGCGCCGCGATCCGCTCAAGGTCCGTCCGGACGCCCTCATCGAACCCCCGACAGAGGCGCACGACGACGGAACCAAGCACCACGCCTCCGGAAATGCGGTCGGCCAGGTATGAGGTTGCGGCCGGACCGGCCCCGAGCAGGCGCCGCAGCCGATAGCGCTCCGCTACGAGCGTTCCCACCAGTTCGTTTCCGAAGGAGACGTTCGCCATAGCCTCGCACCCGCACGGTCCTATGCGTTCGGCAGCACAACCACCTTCACGCGCTCCGGAGAGGCCATGATCTCGAGCGCTCGCGGCATCTCCGCGAGCGGAACCTGGTGGCTGATGATGCGCTCCGGGTCCACGAGGCCCTTCCGCATCAGGTCCAGCGAGCGGATCATCACACGCGGGGTCACCGAGAACGAAGCGTCCATCCGGGTCTCCTGAAAGTGGAGCAGCGCCGGCGAGACCGGTATCGTGCCCGGGACGATGACCCCGAACATGTTCACTCGGGTCCCGCGTCGGCAGAGCGCGAAGGCGTCCTCCGCCGCCGAGAGCGCCCCGGCGGCCTCAAACACGATGTCCGGGCCCTCGGGCAGGATGTCGTACACCGCTTCCTTCAGGTCCACATTCCGCGAGTTCAGGACGTGCGTCGCTCCCACGCGTCGCGCGTACTCGAGCTTGTAGTCCTCGATGTCCACAACGATGAGGTTGCCCGCCCCGGCGGCGTGGGCGATGGCGCTCACGAGAAGGCCCATGCCGCCCGCGCCGATCACGACGATGTCCTCGCCGACCCGAAGCTGCGTATACTCGACGAGGCCCTTGTAGGAGCCGCCGAGGGGCTCGGTCAGGGCCGCGGCCGCGAAGCTCACGTTCGAGGGCTTCTCGTAGAGGACGCTCTCGGGCGCGCGGACCAGCTCCGCGAAGCCGCCGTCCCAGACGTTCTCGAAGCCCTCGCCTCCGATGCCGAATCCGTTTGGACAGTAATGCTGCAGCCCCGTGCGGCACCACTTGCAGCGCCCGCAGAACGCGGCCGGTGAGACGACGACCTCCTGCCCCGGCTGCCACGCGGTCACTCCGGGACCGACCTCTTCGATCACTCCCGAGATCTCGTGCCCGACGATGGAGCCTTCTCGGAAGTTCGTCCGCTTGCCCGTATAGGCGCAGAAGTCCGTCATACAGATCCCGCAGGCCATCACGCGGACCACGACCTCACCCGCACCGGGCTTCGGGTCGGGCATCTCCTTGAGGGGCATCACGCCCACACGCTCGAGCACGGCCGCAAGCATCGACTGAGCCTCCTGACTCCGGGGACATGCCTTACGCAAGAGGGGTTCCGCACCTTCGGCGGCGGCCCCTTGTGGCACAGCCTACTTGGGCAAGCGCTCCGCGAGCGCGACGCCGAGCGGCGAGAGCCAGAGCTTCGTGAGTTCCACCCCATCACGCACCAGCGTTACCCGCCGGGCCTCCTCCGTGAGGTTCCAGGCGATCGCGCGGCGCGCCGTCGGATGCCAAGCGAGCACGACGGGCGTCTCCTCGGCGATGTGGGGAACGCCTCTCAGTCGGGGCAGAACGCTCCGGCGGAACGCGAAAAGGGCCGAGAGATCCTCATCGACCGTCGTCCAGCCCGGGTGCGGGGCCGCGGCGCCGCGGCGGATGACGAGTGCCGATCCGCGTGGCGAGCACTGAGAGGCGAAGGCGCGGGCGTCGGCGTCTCCGAGGAACGTCCAGCCGTCGCCCGCGCGTTCGTTGGTCACCTCGAAGGGTACGCCGAGGGCGAGGAAGAGGCTGAAGGGCCGGTCTTCGCTCACGTACCGCCCGTGCTTGCCCCAGAAGTGCTTGAACGGCCCGCGCGGAGCGTGGCCGGCGACCCGATCGTGCAGGCGCGCGCTCTCCGCCATCGCGGGCCCGAGGGTCTCCCAGTGGGTCGCGGGAAAGGGCGTAAGGCCGCTCATGAACATGGTGTTCCGGACGTCGGAGAGAAGCGAGACGCTGAGCTTCGCGGCCATGTTCGGGGCCGAGAGCTGGTCGCACGGGTACGCGGTGCTCTCACTGAAGGCGCGCTCGGGGGCTGCGAACCTGCGGTGGAAGAGGGCGCTGAAGAGTTCGTCCGTCTTGCCCTTCACGCTCCCGAACGGCCCGTCCGAGAACTGGCCCTCCCCGACTCGGAAGAGCGCGTCGGAGTAGTCCGCGAGGCGGATGCCGGCCTTCTCGGCGCCCATGATCATGACCATGTTGCCGAGATCGATTGCGGGGGCAGCGGCCTGCATCGCGCGGAAGGCTCCGGTGAGCTGGTCGCACCAGTGCTCGATCCATGCCTCGAGTTCGGGCGTCAAGCGCCGCTCGCTCACCGCGCCGAGCAGCGACTCCCACTCCGACGCTCCCCAGCCGTGGAGCTTGAGGAACGCGTCGCGACAGTCGTCGCAGAAGCAGCCGCCGATCTCGCCGGGGCTCGGGGCGAGCCGGTAGTCGTCGTCGAGGAAGACCTCGCGGAAGCCGGCCCGCGCGATCGCGCGGAGCGCCTTCGCGTTCTCGGCCATCGCGGGCGCGTGCAGCGAAGTGCCGGAGTACGTGGACCCATTCGCGCGGCGCGCAAGTCTCCAGTGCGAGGGCGGCGAGAGCGGGGTTTCCCCGTCCCGCGCGCCAAGGGAGTCGCCCGGATGCCCGAGGGGCACGTTGATGACGTGCGGGCTAAGACCGTGCTCCTCGACGACCCGGGCGGTCGTCTTGAGGTCACGCGGCTCGCAGTACCAGTAGCCATAGAGGAACGCGGCGAGCCAGATGTCCGTCACACCGGCCTCGCGGACCGTGTCGAGCAACTCCGGCGTGCGAGCGATCTCCGCGGGGCTCAGGCAGAGGTGGTACCGGCGGGCGGCGCTCCCGCACCGTCCCTTCGCCTCGGCGAAAGCTTGAGTGGCGTGCGTCGCCGCGAGCATGGCTGTCCCTCCCGCCCCGATCACCTGTCGGACGAACCGCCGCCGCGAGCATCGCGCATCCATAGGATCTCGCTCCTCCGAAGCCCCGCATGGGCCGAACAGTGGCATACTCATGGCCATCTTCCGCCTGAGCGCGCAAGGCCCTTCGGACCGGCCGATGTCTGACCCGCCTCCCGCGCCCCGACGCGACAGGAGCGATGCGAACATGCCGCCTTTCCCATCCGAGGAGTTTCGCGCGCGCAGGGCGCGCCTCTTCGACGCCATCGGAGCCGAAGCGTGCGCTCTGCTGCAGGGCGCTCCGCCGGTGCGCGGCTTTGCCGTGTTCCGGCAGACCAACGAGTTCCACTACCTCTGCGGGGTCGAGGCGCCCCAGGCGCACCTGCTGCTCCGCGGAGCGGATCGGACGGCTCACCTCTACGTTCCGAGCCGCGGCGAGGGCGTGAGCCACGAGGGCGAGCAACTCGGGGCCGAGGATGCGGAAGCGCTCCGAGCCATGTCCGGCGTCGACGCGGTGCATACGCCGGACGCGCTGGAGGGAGACATTCGTGACGCCCGCGTCGTCTACACGCCGCACGAGCCCGCCGAGGGACCGCAGGGGAGCCGCGACGAACTCACGCGCGCGAACCGGCTCGTTGCCGCGGACCCGTGGGATCACACGCCCACGCGCGAGGAAGCCTACATCCGCCTCCTCCGTGAGCGCGCGCCGTCGGGCGAGATCCGAGACCTGTCGCCGATCCTCGATGAACTGCGCTCGGTGAAGAGCCCCCGCGAGGTCGCCGTGGCGAAGCGGGCCGGGGAGCTGGCGGCTCTGGCGACGATCGAGGCCATGCGCGCGACCGAGCCGGGCATGCGCGAGTTCCACCTGGGAGCCATCGCCCTGCATGTCTTCCTCGCCAATGGCGCGCGCGGCGACGGCTACCGGGCGATCATCGCGAGCGGCCCGAACGCGTGGTACGGGCACTACTTCCGAAACGACGCCGAACTGCGCGAGGGCGATCTGGTGCTCTTCGACTACGCGCCCGACTACCTCTACTACACGAGCGACATCGGGCGGATGTGGCCGATCGGCGGGACCTACAGCCCCCTCCAGCGCGAACTCTATGGCTTCGTGGTGGAGTATCACAAGGCGCTTCTGGCGCGCATCCGGCCGGGCCGGACGGCGGAGGAGATCCACGCGGACGCGGCCGATGCGATGCGCCCCCGCATCGAGGCGTGGCCCTGGTCGAAGCCCCTCTACCGCGCGGCGGCCGAGGCCATGCTCACGTTCCAGGGGCATCTCTCGCATCCGGTCGGCATGGCCGTGCACGACGTCGGGGGCTACAGGCACAAGCCGCTCGAGCCCGGCGTGGTGCTCACCGTGGATCCGCAGATGTGGGTGCGCGAGGAGAAGCGCTACATCCGCTGCGAGGACACGATCGCCGTCACCGAGGACGGGATCGACAACTTCACCAAGGCGGCCCCGCTCGAACTCGACAAGGTCGAGGCCCTGATGCGCGAGCCAGGGCGGTATCCGAAGGCGCCGTGGGGGTAGGCGGGCAGGTCCCGGCGCACGCCAGCGGGTATTCCCGATAGACCGACACGACAACGGAGGTACCACCCGATGACGCGAGAGAGGGTCGCCGCCATGATCGTGCTGTCCACACTCGGCCTCTGCGCCGCCGCGCCCGCGCAGGCCGCGCCCGACCCGGCGCGAGTCGCGGAGATCGCCGCGATGCTCCCCGAGTCGCCGACGGGCCTTGGCGCGCCCATCACCGACCGCGCCGCCTGGGAGGCCCTCGCCGCGACCGAAGCCTACTCCGGCGTCGTAGCGCACGCGGAGGCGCTGCTGAACGAGCCTCTCCCCGAGCAGCCCGATGACCTCTACCTCGAGTTCTCGCGGAACGGCGTCCGTCGGAACTGGGAAAGGGTCGCGAACCGGCGGCGCGGGCGGGTGGCGCCCCTGGTCCTGGCTGAGTGCATTGAGAACAAGGGGCGTTTCGCGCCCGCGCTTGAGGACCTCATCCGAGCGCTCTGCGCGGAGCCGACTTGGATCATGCCCGCGCACGACCGGGACCTTCGCAACTACAACCACGAGATGATCGACGTCGACCTGGGCTCCTCGCGCCTCGCGTGGGAACTCGCCACCGCGGACTACCTCCTGGGCGACCGCCTCAGCCCGGAGGTCCGCGCCCTCCTTCGGGAGCGCATCCAGGAGCGCGTCTTCCAGTCGTACCGGAACACGCTAGAAGGCAACTCGGCCCTGAACTGGTGGGTCACCACGACGAACAACTGGAACGCCGTCTGCCACGCCGGTGTGGTCGGAACGGCGCTCGCGATGGCCGAGACGCGCGAGGAGCGCGCGTACATCGTCGCCGGCGCGGAGGCGAACATCGACCGGTTTCTCGCGGGCTTCACGCCGGATGGGTACTGCTCCGAGGGGCTCGGGTACTGGAACTACGGCTTCGGGCACTTCCTCCTGCTCGCGGAGATCGTCTGCCAGGCGACAGGTGGGCAAGTCGACCTCTTCGAGATGGAAGGCGCGCGCCAGCCCGCTCTTTTCGGGGCGCGCGTACAGATAGTGAACGGCGTCTGCCCGGCCTTCGCCGACTGCGCGGTGAACGCGTCCCCCTCGTGGCGGTGCATGCGCTTCCTGAACGACCGCTACCGTCTCGGGCTTGAGGGCTACGACTCCGGCGACATGGCCACAGCCGGCGGGGGCCTTGCCGAGAGCATGCTCTTCACTTTCCCGAACTCGGCGACCAAGGCCGGGCCGTCTCCTGCGGGGACGACGGAGCCGGAACTCCGGACATGGTTCGAAGACGCCGGTGTGCTGATCGGCCGGCCCGACCCGGCCTCGAACTGCCGGCTTGCGGTCGCGATGAAGGGCGGCCACAACGCGGAGCACCACAACCACAACGACGTGGCCTCCTACGTGGTGGTCATCGGGGACCGGCCCGTGCTGCTCGACCCGGGCTCGGAGGTCTACACGGCCCGCACCTTCAGCGGAAAACGTTACGAAAGCCGCGTGCTCAAT
>CAZCER010000228.1:6745-7877 GCA_964497385.1 uncultured Armatimonadia bacterium
GGAGCCCCCTTGTTGCGAAGGGCGATGTGCAGTTGGGCGTGGCGCTGAAAGGCGGCCACAACGCCGAGCATCACAATCACAACGACCTGGGTTCCTATGTCGTCGTGCTTCGCGATCGCGCCGTGCTGCTCGACCCGGGCGCCGAGACGTACACGGCGCGCACCTTCAGCTCCAGGCGGTACGAGAGCAACCTCCTGAACTCCTTCGGGCATCCCGTGCCGGTCGTCGCGGGGCAGCTTCAGCGTACGGGCGGCGAGGCACGAGGCGAGGTGCTCGAGACGGCGTTCTCGCCTGAGACCGACGTGCTCCGCCTCGACCTGCGCTCGTGCTATGAGGTGGAGGGGCTGGAGAAACTGGAGCGGTCGTTCACCTACTCCCGCGAGGGCGAGGGCGCCTTCACCGTGACCGACGACTTCCGCCTTTCCGCGCCGGCGGAGTTTGAGAAGGCGATCCTGGTGCGGGGCTCCTGGAAGCAGGCCGGGCCGGGTGAGCTGTACGTGTACGACGGCGAGCAGGCGGCGAAGGTCGAGATCAGCGCCGAGGGCGGCGCCATCGAACTGACCGAGGACCACATCGAGGAGGACGCCGCGGTGAAGCCATTCCGCATCGGCGTCCGCTTCACGGAGCCGGTCGCCGAGGGCTCCATCACCGTCCGGGTAACGCCTCTCTCGCTCGACGACGGCGCGCTTCTCCGGAACGGCGGCTTCGAGCATGGCGCCTGGTGCTGGACCATCCCGGCCGACGGCATCGCCGAGATCGTCACCACCCGCGCCCGTACCGGCGAGGCGTCCCTGCACCTCACGGATGCCTCGAAGGAGGAGGGCTCGAACGTCACGAGTGCCCGCGTCTCCGTGAAGCCCGGCTCACGGTACGTGTTGCGCGGCGCGGTGCTGCCTGTATCCGGCGAGGGCATCGGGATGTACGTGCGTTGCTACGGCGCGGACGGGAGGTCGCTGACTCCGGCCGACGAGAAGGGCAACATCGCTCCGGTTGGCACACTGCCGTCCGACGGGGCTGACTGGGCCCTGTTCGAGTACCCGTTCGATACGCCAGCCGGCGCCGAGAGCCTTGACGTGTGGATCCACAGCTACAACGGCGCCCAGGTGGAGGCGTACGTCGATGACCTGGAGGT
>CAZCER010000229.1:0-7833 GCA_964497385.1 uncultured Armatimonadia bacterium
CAAGCGCCCCACCGTCTCACCCCCCGAGCCAGTCCGGCCTAAGTTAGCGCCAATGACAGTCTCCTCTCCCCGCGCGGAGCGCTTGCGGGGAGAGGGCAGGGAGAGGGGCCCCTCTTGTCAGTGGGTGAGGAGAGCGCGGAGGCCCCGCAGGTGTGCGAGCCGCTCACCGCACGGGCCGGATGGGGCCCCTCCAGACGGCCGCCTCCGAGATCCGCCCGTACCCTCTGGCCTCGATGGGCTCGAAGCCTACGACCTCGTCGCCCCGCACGAGCACAATCTCGTCGGGTAGGTTCACGGCTGTGCAGACATGGAAGGGGATGACACGGAACCGGTCTCCCACGCGGGGCGGAGGCTCATCCTCGGGCCAGTCGATGAGCCCGTGCTCCTCGCTTGCGCGGCGGAAGTCGGCGCGCGGCTGGTCCGGAAGCACGCCGACGCACTCTCGGGCGATGCCGTCCGACCCGAGAGCTTTCCTGCCCGCGTCGACAACCGCCTGGCCCGGGTTCGGGACGCTGATCACGGTCGTGAGGATGGTCGCGGCGCAGTCGCTCTCGTCTGCGGCGCCCAGAAGGACGTGGGTGCGGTCGTAGTAGACATAGCTTCCGGGTCGGAGTTCGGTGATGCCTTCGAGTTTGGCGATCTCATACCGCGACGGCGTGGCGCCCACGCTGACCGTGAGCGGTCCGTGTCCGTCCGCGGTGAGATCGGCGGCGACTCCGGCCATGAGGTTTGCGACGCGCTGGGCGAAGGCCGGGAGCGCGTCCGGACCCTCGACGCTGTAGACGTGGCCCTCGTGCGTGAAGACGCCCTCGAGCCGGAGTCCGGCCAGCCCGTCGATCTCCCGCGCCAGGGCGCGCGCCTGCTCCGGTCGGACGCCGCATCGGGCTTGCCCCACATCGATCTCGATCCGGACGGGCGCCTGCAGACCGGCCGCGTCGAACGCCGCGCTCAGTTCGCGGGCGCCGTCCACGGAGTCGGTGGAGAGGATGAGATCGCCCCCCGCGCGCTTCAGGGAGACGAGACGCCGAATCGAGGGAGCGCCGGCCACGGAGCGCGCCAGAAAGAGGCCCGCGCCGAGGGGCGCGAAGACTTCGGCTTCCCAGGGCGTGGCGACGGTGAGCCCGACGGCCCCGTGCGCGATCTGGCGCTCGGCGACCCAGTGGGACTTGTGGGTCTTCGCGTGGGGCCGGACGGCGCGTCCGACCGAGCGGGCGAAGTCGGCGAGGGTGCGGATGTTGGTTTCGAGGCGGTCGACGTCGACCAGAAGACAGGGCGTGGGGAGATCCAGGATCGTGCGCAACTCGACAGGCGCCTCTCTACTTCGCGCGGAGTGTGGGATGCGGCCGCGGGAAGCGGCCGCGAACCCTAGTCTTCGTCCGCGTAGCCGAGAAGCCCTTTGGCCCGGTCCCCGATCTCGCCGGGGAAGCGTTGCGCGATCTCCTCGAGCGACCAGATGGACATGGCGCTCCGCAAGGTTCCGAGCACGTCCACGAGATCGAGCAGGACGGCGTCGTCCGCCCAGTCGAGGAGCATCATGTACTGAGCCACCACGTCCGGCTCATGCTCATCCACGAGTTCGAGGAGCGGATCCGAGCCGGTCTTGCCGACGGCCACCAGAAGGGCGCGAAGACGGTCGGGCTCGGGCGTCCCGAACAACTCGGTGACGGCGTCGGCAGGGGCGCTCACGAGCGCGGCCCCGAACAATGCGGTCGCCTCATCGGCGACGGGGGAGTCCGTCGCGGCGACCTCGGCGAGACGCAACAGCCCATCGGGGCCCTCTCGAGCCCAGGCTCGCAGGGTGTTGAGGGCGTCCTCGCCCGGGCGTTCCGGGGTCAGGAGCGCGTGCGCTCCCGTCTGTCCCGGGGTAGCGCTTGCCTCGCCGCTTCCGCTCATGGCTTCCCCCGCTGTCAATGACGCGACGGATCACACACGAGACCTTGGACCGTTGGCACATGGCAAAGTTGTGGCTCTACTACTAACACTTCTCCCTCATTCTACGCGCCCGGCCCGAATCCTCGTAGAGCCGGCCAAAGCCCCGCCGCCGGCGGCGCGCCACCATCGCCGCCCCTGAACGTCTTGACAGTTGACAGTGGGAGCCGCCGATGACGCTCCCGGAGAGGATGAACCGAGTTGATTCCCACGATCGCGGTGACGAGCGCCCTGGCGATGCTGGCGGTGATCTGGTTCTTGTCCGGTCTGCGCGTCGTGAAGCAGTACGAGCGGGCGATCATCCTGCGTTTCGGCCGTCTCGCGGGTCACACCATCGAGCCCGGTCTGCGGTGGGTGATCCCCGCGATCGACCGGCTCATCAAGGTGGACATGCGCATCATCGCGCTCGACGTCCCGAAGCAGGCGGCCATCACCAGGGACAACGTGCCGGTGAGCGTGGACGCCGTCCTGTTCTTCCAGGTCGTGGAGCCGGCGGCGGCCATCCTGAAGATCCGGAACTACTACCAGGCGACCTCGCAGCTCAGCCAGACCACGCTCCGGAGCATTGTGGGCAAGCACCACCTGGACGAACTCCTGGCTGAGCGCGAGACCATCAACGCGGCGCTGAAGACCATCATCGACCACGAGACCGACACCTGGGGCGTCAAGGTACACCTGGTCGAGGTGAAGGACGTCTCGCTGCCCGACTCCATGCAGCGGGCGATCGCGCGACAGGCCGAGGCCGAGCGCGAGAAGCGCGCGAAGATCATCCACGCCGAGGGCGAGTTCGAGGCCTCGCAGCGGCTTGCGGACGCGGCCGGGGTGATCGGCTCGCAGCCGGTCGCCATCCAGCTCCGCTACCTGCAGACGCTGGTCGAGGTCGCGACGGAGCACAACTCGACGACGATCTTCCCCGTGCCGGTGGACCTGATCCAGGCTTTCGTGGGCGCCTACGGGCACGGGAACGCGGCGGCGCCCAAGGGGGCGGTGGATGCCGGGGCGTAGGTTTGGCGGCGTTTCCGTTCGCGCCGCAAGACGGATAGGACCAAGAGCGGCCCCTCCCCGTGGGCGAGGCAAGCCTGCGCCCCTGCGCGCAGACGCTTCGCGCGGGGAGGGGGAAGGGTGGGAAGTCGCGGAGCGGTCGCCGCTACCCCGCGATGCGGTAGAGGTGCACACCCCATCCGTCGAAGCGGTCGGAGAACGCGCCGTCCGTCACAGGGAGCTTCCGGTCCTCGCCGAGCACCTCGACCTCGCCCGCGCCCTCGAGGCCCGCAACGGTGAATCGCGCCTCGGCGGGGCCGTCTTGCATCGCGATCGCGAAGACGTAGACGGCTCCGCCATGCTCTTTGCAGAGGGCGTCCACGGGCACTTCGGGGTTCGCGCTCTCGACGGTGATGAGGTCTGAGCGGGTCGGGCCGCGGAGCACCGGCGCGAGCGCCTGGAGTTCCTTGTTCACCGACGTGACCGCGGCGAGCTGCTCCGGGTGGGCGAAGAGGCCGGCCTCGATGAACGCGGGGGAGAACTCATGGACGAACCAGACGAGACCGGTGGCGCCGTGGATGACGGACATCCAGGCCTGAGCCCGAATCTCGGCGGGTGAGGGGAGGGCCGCCGAGTTGTCGACATGCGTGCACTCGAGCGCGCTCCAGACGATCTTCTCGTGGTTGGAGAGAGAGCGCAGCCGGTCCAGGCCCTTCGCCACGTACCAGAGTTCGTGCCCGCCGTCCGGAAGCCGGCTGTTGGTGACCGGGTAGACATCGAAGGAGAGGATGTCTCCGCCCCAAACGTAGCCGTCGTAGTCCTCGGGCTTGCCCTCCGAACCGCGGCCGCTCCACGCCTCGTTCGCGACCCCTTGGCCCAGGTTGAGGAAGACGGGGCGCGCGGGGTCCTCGCCCTTCATCGCTTCATAGCGCTCGACGACATCGTTGGGCGGCACGGGAGGGCCGTAGCCCTGGAACTCGCCGGTCGCGGGGTCGTGGACGGCCTGGGCGTTGTCCGGCTCGTCTTGCTGCATCCAGCCGACGATGGTCGGGTCGTCACGGTGGGCGAGGCCGACCGCGTTCTGGTCGCAGATGACGGGCATGCCGGCGGCTTTGAGGGCGGCGAGTTGCTCTTCGGTGGGGCCCTGCCACAGCCCGACGTAGAGGTTCATGCCCGCCTCGCGGAAGCGCTCGGCGTTCGCCGGATCCTGGAGCCACACGGCGCACGGGAAGAAGCCCGGATCTTGCCAGGGGCCGATCGTCCAGGCGGGGCTGGGCTGAGCCGGGTGGTCGGCGGGAAGCGGCCAGGCGGTTCGGGGGAAGGGCTTCAGCGGCCTGCGGGGCGTCGCGCCGGTCACCTCGGCCGTGATGTCATCGATGTAGACGGGCATGTCGACGTCGCGGGCTCCGCGGATGAAGATCCCGCTCAGGCCGCGGTCGAACGCGCAGTTCGCGCCGCTGAAGTCCGGCGCGTCGACGCCGTCCACCGTCACGCGGATGGCGTTCTCCTCGGTGATCGTGAACTCCCACAGGCGCCAGCCCTCGGCGCGGGCGCGGCCGCAACGGTCAAACCAGTCGTTCTGGGCCGTACTCACCCAGCCGTAGCGGTCGTTTCCGGCGAGAAACGGAGCCCAGATCGGCCCGAACACGAGGTGCTGGCCGACGCTGTTTGAGAGGCCCCACAGGGGTCCGTACGCGTACTCGGTTGCGGCCGCGCCCTCGCGCGTGAAGCCCGTGTCGTAGACCCACATTGAGACCGAGCCCGCGCCGTCGGCCTCGCTCAGAGGCAGGAAGGCCTCGGCGTCGCGGGGCACGATGAGGCTTTGGCCTCCGCCGTGCGCGCGGTCGGCGGCGATGCGAGCGTCGCCCGTGATTCGCCAGCCGGCGAGGTCGCCCGACTCGAAGTCCATCGTGACTCGGGCGGCTGGCGCGGCCTCAGGGGCGGGTTGCGCCCTCCCGCAGCCGGCGCAGAGGAAGGTGATCGATAGAGCTGCGGACACCGCACAGCGCACCATAGCTGATCTCCCTTTCGCGTGGGCCTCCCGGCCCTTGTGTCACTCGGCCTCCGTCAACCGCCACATGCGTGTGACGGTCGTTTCGCGCTCACCGAGCGTCGCGGTCACGGTGACTGTGCCGGAGCCGCCGATGAAGGCGTGCGCAAGGAACGTGCCGTCGGTCTGCATGAAGGCGGCCTCGCCGTTCACGGTGACCGCGGCGCCCGGCTCGGCGACGCCCCGCACCGCGACGGCGATGGGGCCTTGCGTGAGCGCGCGGTGGGTCGGCGGGTCGGTCTCGACATAGAGACGCGGAGAGTCCGTTTCGAGCGCGACGATCGCCTCGAGCGCTTCGCGGCGCACGGCGCGGAGGGCGGCGGGGTCGCGCTCCCAGTCGACCGGGGTGCGCACGATCCGTGCGGCGAGTTCGTCCGCGCGCTGCCCGGGGTCGAAGAGCCCGTCGGGGGCGCCGAGTTCGGCGAGAAGGGCGCGGGTGCGATCGGTCAGCGTCCAGAGGAGTTCGTAGTCCTCGATCCCGTCGCGCACCGTCTCCCACCGGAGCGAGGAGACGGGGCCCTCCTCTCCGGGATAGACGATCCAGCAGTCTCCGGGCGGGAGGCCTTCGGTCGCGCAGTTCGTCCAGGGATCGAGCCCGCCCCAGAAGTTCAGGCCCCAGTGGAGGTACCCGGGCAGGTCGTACCTCCAGTTCAGCCAGTGAAGCGCCCGCACGGCAGAGAGCGACTCGTCGAGGAAGCGGCTGGGGTAGGGCGGGTGGGGGTGGCAGCAGGTGTAGAACCACATCTCGGCGCCGTTCCGCTGGGCCTCGCGGTAGGTGTCCATCCAGTGGTTGAAGTGGCTGAGCTTCGGGACCCATACGTCGAGGCTGTCACCGAAGTCGGGCGCTTCGATGGCGTCGATCAGGCGGATCGGGGGCGCGAGCGCGCCCACCCAGGCGGCGGTCTCACGGAAGGCGGGCACGCTCTGCACGAACGGCTCGTCGGCGATGTGAAGCAGAGTCCTCTCGAGCCAACCGCGCTCGCGGAGATGCTCCTGGAGGGCGGGGAGCAGCACCGGAAGGGCCTCGCGCGCCGGCGCGGACGCCGTCTCGCCCGCGGCGTCGTCGCGCACCGTCCAGTCGCTCAGCACGATCGTGCCGGCCTCGCGGTCACAGCCGCCGAGTTGGGTGATCTCGATGCGGTCGCAGACGCCGCACGACTCGCACATCTCGATCCAGCGGTCGAACCGCGCGAAGTCGCACCGGAGCGCTCCGTCCGCGGCGCGGTGGAGTTCGATCCAGTTGCTGGGCACCCAGAGCATTGTCTGGCGGTGCTCGTGGGCGTCGCGGGCGTAAGCCTCGACGATCCGGTAGTACTCGTCGGACTCGGGCTCGACCTCGTACTGCGAGGCGAAGGCATAGTGGTTCACCCAGTTGGTGAACTGCAGGTGGCGCTCCTCGGGGATGGTGACAGGCCATACGCGCAGGGCGATCGCGACGCTGGCTTCCCCGCCCGCCCACGCGAGCCGCACCTCACCCGCGTACTCGCCGGGCTCCGCATCACTAGGGACGCGCAAGCGGAGGTAGAGGCAGGTCGTGTGGCTCGCGGGCAGCTCCAGACCGGCCTCGGGAATGGGCGGGAGCGGGTCGGGGACGTCGGCCCCCGCCGGGGCGACGCGATGGGCCGTGCTCCCCGGGGTGGCCCACTTCAGCGGGACGGTCGCCACCGAGAGACATTCGACGCGGCCCGCCGGGATGCGCGCCCCGCCAGGTTCGGTCAGATCCGACGCGGTCACTCGCAGGCCGATGACGGGGCTGTCGCTTCGCAGGGCGATCTGGGCGCCCTCGTACTCTCCCCGCGCGGCGTCAATGGCGATGTCGCGCCGCGCTTCGGCGGGCGCGAGCGCGTCGGCCAGCACCTTGTCCATCGGATCGGGGACCCAGACGTCCATCGCTCCCACGCCCACCGACACGCTTGCCAGACACAGCAGGTTCAGCATCGCGCTCCCCTCTCGGCGGATCGGCGGCGCCGCAAGCCCCGCGCCCCAGTGCGGCGCGCTCGCACGAGTCCGCGCGGGAGGGTTCCTCGCTCCGCGCCTCGTCACCTCGGTTGGGACTCGCCGGGGCCGTACAGGCCGCGAGGCGGCTCGAAGCCGAGCCGCCTCGCTCCGGGGTGACGGCGGTGAGCTACGGACGGGGGCCCCGGCCCGGGCCTCGTCCGCGACCGGGTCCGCCGGCGGCGTTCGGGGCATCGGCGGGCGGCGCTTGATCCGCCCCGGGTGGCTCCGCTTGAGTGAGAGTTGCCTGGAGTTCGTCGCGAAGCCGGGTCAGCCGTTCGCGGAGTTCGGCGTCGTCCAGTCCAGCCTGTCGCGCCTCACGAAGCTGGGCGACGAGTTCGCGGAGTTCGCCGGCCATGCCGACGACTCGCTCACGGAGTTCGGGGTTGGCGGCGAGGGCCGCGCGCGCATCGGCGGGCGTTGCCGCCATCGGTCCGGGACCCGGTCCGGCGCCGCCGCGGAATCCGCGCATGGCGCCCCCTGCGGGTCCCCGTCCGCCGCCGAAGCCCTGCCAGCCGAGCCGGGCGCCCGGAGCGCCAGCCTGTGGGGCCATGCCGGGCGGCTGCATCGACTGGCCGTCAGGACCCGCCTGCGGCCCGAATCCCGGCGAGCCGGGCTCAACGTAGAGGCCCGGCGTCCGCGGACCGCCGAAGGGGTTGGCGCCGGGGCCTTGTTGGGGTTGCGCGCCCATCACAGGTCCCTGCATCCACGGACGCCGCCCCCACTGCGGACCCGGGCCGAACCCGGTCGCGGGCCGCTCGCCCATCCACGGGCCCTGTGGGCCCGGTCCGGCCTGCCGCCGCGGGCCCATGCCAAACCCCGCGCCGGGCTGCGCGCCCATCCACGGAGGCTGCATGCTCCGCGACCCGGGGCCGAAA
>CAZCER010000230.1:0-7807 GCA_964497385.1 uncultured Armatimonadia bacterium
ATCACCTGCGGGCGCCCGACCGCCGAACTCGATCTTCTCGGCGTCACCGGCACCAACGGCAAGAGTTCGACCTGCTACTTCCTCGACAGCATCGCCCGCGCGGCGGGTCGGCGCTCGGGGCTGTTCACGACGCTGGAGATTCGTCTTCCCGACGGCGAATCCCGGGTTGCGTCGCGTACGACCCCCGAGGCCACAACCCTTCAGACCTGGCTCCGCCGCATGGCCGACGCGGGGGCTGACCAGGTCGCGATGGAGGTCTCCTCCCACGCCCTCGACCTTGGCCGCGTGGGATGCACCGCCTTTGCGGGGGTGCTCTTCACGAACCTCACCCAAGACCATCTCGATTGGCACCACACGATGGAGAACTACTTCCAGTCCAAGGCGCGCCTCTTCACCCGCGAGGTCCACTTGCGCGAGGACTGCGTCGGGGCGGTGAACGTGGGCGACCCGTACGGCGCTCGTCTGGCCGAGACGGCGGAGTGCCGGCTCGTCCGCTTCGCGCTGAGCGGCTCGGCGGACGTTGTCGGGCGGGACGTTCACCTGGAGCCGTCGGCGACGCGCTTCACGCTGAGCGCTCCCGAGGGCGACGCCGAGGTGCGCCTCAAGCTCCTCGGGCGCTTCGCCGCCTGGAACGCCGTCGCCGCCGCGGCGCTCTCCTGGGGCCGAGGGGACGCGCTCGAGACGATCGTCCAGGGCCTTGAGAGCCTCGAGGCGGTTCCCGGCCGCCTCGAGCGTGTGGGCCGCGAGGGTGGACCGACCGTTTGCGTGGACTACGCGCACACCCCCGACAGCCTGTACTCGGTGCTGTCATCGGTCCGCGAACTCTGCGCCGGGCGCCTTATCTGCGTGTTCGGTTGCGGAGGCGATCGGGACCCCGGCAAGCGGCCGAAGATGGGGCGCGCGGTCGCCGAGGGGGCGGACGTGCCCATCGTGACGTCGGACAACCCGCGGTCGGAGAACCCCGATGACGTCATCGACATGATCGTCCCGGGCCTGGAGGGCGTCGAGTACACCCGCATCTCGGACCGGCGGAAAGCCATCCATCACGCCGTGGAACTCGCGCGGCCGGAGGACTTCGTGGTCATCGCCGGTAAGGGACACGAGACCTATCAGGAGTTCAAAGACGAGACGATCCACTTCGATGACCGCGAGGTCGCTCGCGAGGCGCTCGAAGCGCGGAGTCGCTAGCGCCCCCGCCGCAACCGAGGTGAGATCCCCTTCCCGGGTTTGGAGCGATGCGCGCGATGCGCGAACGATCCGTTGACGAGTTCGCCGCCATGGTTGGCGGCGAGTGCCAAGCCATGTGGGTCCGCGGTGTGACAGGCGCCGCCGTGGACTCCCGCAAGGTGCGCCCCGGGGACGCGTTCTTCGCGGTGCGCGGGGAATCGACCGACGGTCATCTGTACTGCGAGCAGGCCTTCAAAGCGGGCGCGGCGTGCGTCGTGGTCGACCGACCGGTCCGCGCGGAGGGCCCCGTCATCCGCGTGCCCGACGTGCTCGAGGCCATGCGGCGGATGGCCGTGGCGCTCAGGGCGCAGATGCCGGGCAGAGTCCTCGCCATCACCGGCAGCGTCGGCAAGACGACCGTGAAGCTGATGCTCGGGGAGGCCCTCAAGGACGTGTGCCGCGTGGCGGCGGCCCCCGCGAACTACAACAGCGAGACCGGCGTGCCGCTCGCGCTCGCGGCGATGGATCCGAAGGCCGACGCACTCGTCCTGGAGTTCGCGATGCGCGGGCCGGGCCAGATACGCTACCTCGCCGAGATGGCGCCCCCGTCCGTCGCGGCCATCACGAACATCGGGAAGTCCCACATCGAACTCCTTGGCTCGCGCGAGGTCCAGGCCGAGGGCCTCCGCGGGCCTGCGAGATCCTCGAGAGCATGGACGAGAGCGGGGTGGGGTGCGTCAACGCGGATGACCCCTACGCCGCCTATCTCGCCGAGGCGATCCGCGGTCGCGCGCTCCGCTTCGGACGCTCGGCCGACGCCGAGGTCCGCGCGGACGCCGTTGAGCCGAGCCCGGAGGGCGCGCGGTTCGACCTCCACTACGCCGGGCGGCGCGTCGGGGTCACCCTCCGCGCGCCGGGCGAACACCTCGCGTCGAACGCGCTGTGCGCTGCGGCGCTCTGCATCGGTTACGGTGTGACGGACCTGGACGCCATCGCCGCGGGCCTCGGGCGCTTCCATCCCGGCGCCCATCGCGGGGGGCTGCTTCGCGGAGCGTCCGGTTGCGAGATCATTGACGACTGCTACAACGCCGCTCCGGACTCCGTGGCGGCGGCGCTGCGCGTGCTCACGTCGCGCCCCTGCGTCGGCCGGCGCGTCGCCGTGCTTGGGGACATGCTCGAACTCGGGGAGCACGCCGCAGCCGAGCACGCGGAGGTGGGGCGCCTCGTGGTCTCGTCCGGTGTGGACGCTCTGATCGCCGTCGGTCCCCTCGCCGCCTCGGCGGCCGAGTCGGCTCAGGCCGGGGGCATGGATGGGGCCTCCGTTCATCTTTGCGCCGACACGGCGGAGGCCGCGCGGCTCGCGCCCCAACTCGTGCGCGCCGCCGATGTCGTCCTCGTCAAAGGCTCGCGAGGCCTCGCGCTCGAGAAGGTCGTCGCGGCGCTTGGGGGTGAGGCTTGATGCTGTCCTCGCTCCTGGTGTCCGCGCCTGCCACCTTCCTCGCGGCGGCCCTCGCGGCGCTGCTTCTCGGGGCCGTCTCGATCGACTGGCTGCGCAGGTCGGGGTTCGCCTCGAAGGTCCGCGAAGACACCCCCGAGGCGCACCAACTCAAGGCCGGCACCCCGTCCATGGGGGGGCTCTTCCTCGTCCCGGCGGCGTGCGTCCCCATGGTGGTCGGGTCGGGCTTCGACAAGGGCGCCATCGGAGTCGCGATCGCCATGCTTCTGTTCGCGGGCGTCGGCTTCATCGACGACTACCTCAAGCACCATCGCCCGACCGGACGGGGTTTCAAAGCCAGGTCTAAGCTGATCCTCGAGTTTGCGGCCGGGTCGGTGATCGTGGCCTGGGTGTCGCTTGTCGTGGGCCGAGAGGGCCGCCTCGACGCGCTCCCGTGGGTCGACCCGTTGAGCGTCGGCGTCGCGGCGCCCGTCGTCTGGTTCCTGCTCGTCCTCTGGACGGCGAACGCGGCGAACATCACCGACGGCCTCGATGGTCTCGCGGCGGGTCTCACCGTCTTCGCCTCGGCCGTCTTCGTCGTCTTCGGGGCTCTGACGGACCAGAGCGGCGTCGCCGTCGCGGCCTGCGCGCTCATGGGGGCGGCGCTCGGCTTCCTCTGGTACAACCGGCGCCCCGCCAAGGTCTGGATGGGCGACACCGGCTCCCTCGCTCTGGGCGCGGGCCTCGCGACGCTCGCGATCACCGCGGGCGAGGATTGGCTCCTGGTTGTCGCGGCCCTGCCCTTCATGGCGGACCTCGTCTCCGTCGTGCTCCAGGTCGCCTACTTCCAGACCACCAAGCGCGTTTACCGCCTCGCGGAGGGCAAGCGCATCTTCCGCAAAGCTCCCCTCCATCACCATTTCGAGGAGGGCGGGGCTTCAGAGCCCCAGGTGGTGCTCGGGTTCTGGCTCGCGGGGCTTGTCTGCGCTCTTGGAACCATAGCCCTGATCGTGGCGGAGAGGCGGATGGCATGATGGGGAACGCTCCCCTGGATGTGAAAGGGCTCTCCGTGGCCGTGGTCGGGGCGGGCATGACCGGCCAGGCCGTGGCGGCGGGGTTGCTCGCGCTCGGCGCGAGGCCCTGGATCGCCGACACGCGCGCCGAGTCGGATCTCGCGCCCGAGGCGCTCTCGGCGATCGCCGCGCTGGGCTGCCCGGCGCGCTTCGCCGACTCGACCGGAATGGCCGAGGCCGACCTCGTGGTCCTGAGCCCCGGCGTTTCCGTGCGCGACCCTTTCCTCGAATCCGCCCGCGCCTCGGGGGTGGAGGTCATCGGAGAGATCGAACTGGCGGCTCGTCTGAGGCCGGATGCGCGCATCATCGGGATCACGGGCACGAACGGCAAGTCCACCACGACCGCCCTCACCGCCGCGATTCTCGAGGAGGCCGGGCTTCCGTGCGCCCTCTGCGGGAACATCGGCTCGCCGCTCATCACCCATGTGCTCGAGCGCAAGGACGATCCCTGGTTCGTCACGGAACTCTCGAGCTTCCAGCTCGAGACGGTGTCGCAGCTCCGCACCCGCGCCGCCGCGATCATGAACATCTCGGACGACCACCGCGACCGGCACCCGAGCCCCGCCGAGTACGCGGCGGCCAAAGCGCGCATTCTCGCGAACCAGACCGATGAGGACGCCGCCGTGCTCGGCGCGGACTCGCCTCCGCTGTCCGCGCTCGCTCTGAGCATTCCGGAGCACCGTTTGCTGCGGTTCTCGGCGATCCGCGCGATGCCCGCGGGGGGCTATGTGCGCGAAAGCACGCTGTGGTTCCGCCCGCGCGGCGGCGAGGAGGAGATGATCTGCCGCCTCGACGAGATGCGCCTCCAGGGGGTGCACAACATCCTCAACGCGCTCGCCGCAACGTGTCTCGCGAGTTGCGTGGGGGCGCCGACGTCCACCGCCGCGCGCGTGATCCGGCG
Organism: uncultured Armatimonadia bacterium; assembly: GCA_964497385.1. GTDB lineage: Bacteria > Armatimonadota > Zipacnadia > UBA1398 > UBA1398 > CAZCER01. The sequence goes on from CAZCER010000230.1 coordinate 4,577, forward strand.
GTTCCAGGCCGCGTCGCACACTTTCCGCGCCGTTGGCGCCTCGCGGGGGGCGCTCTACATCAACGATTCCAAGGGCACGAATGTGGATTCGACCATCCAGGCTCTGCGGAGCTGCTCCGGTCCGCTGATTCTGATCGCCGGCGGTTCGAACAAGAACGCCGACTTCGCCCCTTTGATAGAGGAGATCGCGCGGCGCTGTAGGGCCGTACTGGCGATCGGGCAGACCGGACCCTCGCTGGCGGAGGGAGCCCGGTCCGTCGGCGTCGAGATCGTCGAGGAGTGCTCGAGTCTCGAAGGGGCTGTCGAGCGTGCACAGGAGATCGCCGAGCCCGGGACCACCGTCCTCCTCTCGCCCGCCTGCGCCAGCTTCGACATGTTCCGCAGCTATAAGCACCGTGGTGAGGTCTTCGAAGAGGCCGTCCGCGGACTTCCGGGCTTCACCCCGGCCGCGGAGGGCTGAGCCAATGACGACCCAGTCGGGGCCGCGAGGCCTCCACGACAACCGCCTGTTCTTCGCGATCTGCGCCCTCGTCTGCCTCGGCGTGGTCATGGTGTACTCCACCAGCTACGCGCGCGACAGCCGCATGGGCGCGGATCCCGAGGCGACCCTCGTGCGGCAACTCATCGCCGTGGCGCTGGGCATGGTCACCCTGGTCGCGTTCTCCCTGATCCCGACGCACGTCTTTCGCTTCGCCGCCGGCTTCGGGATGCTCGGCGCCCTCGCGCTCCTCGTCGCGGTGCTCGTGCCGGGGGTGGCCGTCGAGGGATCCACCGATCGCTGGATACCGATTCCCTTTGGGCTGACGCTTCAGCCTTCCGTCATCGCGGGCGTCGCCCTGGTCCTGTTCCTCGCGAGTCTCGGAGCGCGCTACGCCGAGAACCCGCCCAGCTACGAGGCGTTCCTCATCCTCGGCCTCGGCGTCACCTACCTGACGTGCACGTTCGTCGTGAAGGAGCCGAACCTCTCCTCGGCCGTGCTCATCGGCGTAACCGGGTTCGCCGTGCTGCTCGTCGCCGGCGCCCAGGTGCGGCACCTGCGCTTCGCGCTCATCTCCGGGTTCAGCGCCGCGCTGATCGTCGCCCTGTCGGTGCCCTATATGCGCCAGCGTCTGATCGACTTCATCGCCGGGGCTCAAGGGGACGCGGCGCACCAGGTCAAGCACTGCCTGATCGCCCTCGGCTCCGGCGGGTTCCTGGGTCGCGGGCTGGGCAAAGGCATCGAGAAGTACGGCTACCTGCCCGAGGTCTACAATGACACGATCTTCGCGGCGATCGGCGAAGAACTCGGCTTCGCCATGACCCTCGCCGTGGTCGTGCTCTACGCGCTGGTGCTGATCCGCGGGTACCGTATCGCGACCCTCGCGCGCACCCCGTACGCGCGATACCTCGCCTTCGGGCTGACCACCCTCCTCGCCCTCGAGGCCGCCATCAACATGCTTGTGGTCACCGGCCTCCTCCCGCCGACCGGCCTGCCGCTGCCGTTTGTCAGCGCCGGCGGCAGTTCCATGGCGGTGCTGCTCGGAGCGGGCGGCATGCTGCTCTCCGCGTCCCGCGAGTGCGCGGAGGTCGAGAGCGAGGTGAGCCCTGCCCATGCGCGTGGTGCTGTCAAGCGGCGGAACCGGAGGACACATCTATCCCGCCCTCGCCATAGCTCAGTCGCTTGAGGAGATCGGGGGCTCGGACCTCGACATTCAACTCGTCGGCACGGAGACCGGCCTCGAGACGCGGCTCTTCGCCGAGACCGGCTACCGCTGCCACTACCTGTGCGCGCGTCCATTGCCCGCGCGGAAGGGGGTCAAGTGGCTGCGCGCGCTCGCGAGCATCGGCCTCGCCATGGTGCAGGCGCGCGCGCTGCTGCGCGAACTCCGCCCCGACGTCGTCATCGGCACCGGTGGGTACGCGAGCGTCTGTGTCCTGAAGGCCGCCATCCGCTTCGGCGTGCCGACGCTCATCCATGACATGGACGCCCACCCGGGCCGTGCGAACCGCATGCTGGCCAGAGGAGTCACCCGCGCAACCGTGGGCTTCGCGGCCGCGGCGGCAAAGCTCGGCCGCGATGACGTCGACGTGCCCGGAAACCCCCTCCGGCGCGAGTTCTTCGAGGCCGACGGGAGTCGAGCGCGCGAGCGCCTCGGGCTCGGGCCCGACCGGCCGCTCGTGCTTGTCTACGGCGGCAGCCGAGGAGCGGTGGCTCTCAACCAGGCGGGCGTGGCCTGCGCGGCCGACGTTCTCGAGGCGGGCGCCGATCTCCTTATCGTGACCGGACGCGGCAACCTGGAGGCGACGGAGAGCGCCGTCTCCCAGTTGCCCGCGGACGCGCGTGCGGGCGTGCGCCTCCTCGAGTACGTGGAGACCGGCATGGCGGATCTCCGGGCGGCGTCGGCCGTCGCGGTCTGCCGGTCGGGCGGGGCGACCGTCTTCGAACTCGCGGCCACGGGCTTGCCCGGGATTCTCGTGCCGTACCCTTACTCCATGGAGCAGCACCAGCGCGCGAACGCCCAAGCCTATGCCGACGCCGGCGCGGGCGTCGTGCTCGATCAGTCGGAGGTCGAACGGCCCGGCGTCCTGGCAGGGCTTTTGAGCGATCTCCTGAAGAACACAGACCGGCTCAACCGAATGCGGGAGGCGGCGCGCGAGTTCGCCCGGCCCAAGGCCGCGGAGGACATCGCGCGTATTGCGCTGTCTCTCGCCGGCGAGCGAAAGGGGTGAGCCGCCAAGATGAGTGAACCGACGAAGGGCGGCGGCGCCCTGCGCGCCGTGCACCTGCTCGGCATCGGCGGCATCGGCATGAGCGGCCTCGCCCGCATTCTCCATGCCGATGGCGTGACGGTGACGGGTTCGGACATCGGTGAGACCGACCTGATCGCCGCCCTGCGGCGGGAGGGCGTCGACGTGCGAATCGGCCACCGCGCCGAGAACGTCGGCGATGTGGACCTGGTGGCCTACTCCACGGCCATCCGCGAGGGCAACCCGGAACTCCAAGAGGCCGAGCGACGAGGCATCGAGGTCTGCCACCGCTCCCGCCTCCTTGCCCACATCGTGGCGGGGCGGGAGACCGTCGCCGTCACCGGCACGCACGGCAAGACCACGACCTCCGCCATGCTCGGGTGCGCCCTCGTGGACGTGGGCTGGGATCCGGTCGTCCTTGTCGGCGGAGAGGTCCCGCAGCTCGGAGGGAACGCGCGGCCGGGCAGGGGGCGCTTCGCGGTCATCGAGGCCGACGAGTCGGAC
>CAZCER010000231.1:0-7768 GCA_964497385.1 uncultured Armatimonadia bacterium
GCAAGACGCGTCGTCGTGTCGAGTTGGGTTAGCCTCCCGCTGGCGGGCTGTAGCTCTTGGCCTTCTCCTTGGCCGCGTCGACCTGGTCCTTCGTGATCTGGCCTTTGACCATTCCGCTGCCCGCTCCCGAGTCGTCCGTCTCGGTCCCGGGCGTTACGCTTGGCTCCTCCTCCTTCTTGCAGCCGCCAAGCGGGGCGAGCGTCAGAATGAGGAGAGCGGCGAACGCCGCGAGCATCGTGAGCCGTCTGCGCCAAACCATGGATCTATCCCTCCCTTCCACTGCGCCCGAATGGCCTGTCTCTAGCCTGACAATGCAAACCTTCGCGCCTCCCTGCGACGGCACCTCCAGGCGCGGGTCCATCCGCGCGTTAGCGTCCCGTTAGGGCTGTACAGACTTCCGCCCGCCCTTCGGCGAAGTCGCTCGAAGGGCGGGCGGAGGAGCGTGGAGGGCTCTGCGGTCGGGGCTCTATTGCACCGTGACCTCCGCCCCGATCAGGCGGCTCAGGGAGGGCGGAGCGTAACACGACGCGTCGCTCGGCGTGTCGGTCGGTCCCGCAGTGTCGTACTCGGTGACGAGCGCCTCCACGAGGTAGCGACCGGCCGTGCGCGGCGCGATGAGGGTGGCGAGGGGGTTGGTGATCTCGTTTGAGACCGCCGCGGACGGGCCGACGCGAAGATAGAGACTGCCCCGGGCGACGTCGGGCGCCGTGACCGACACCTCGGCCGAGGAGCCTGCGGTCAGGACGGATGGCGCGGCGCCATTCACGCGGAGGTCGCTGAGCAAGGGCGCGGCGACGCCGGCGGGGGCGCTGGCGGCCTCGTTGACGCGTTCGGCGACGATCTTCGCGCCGGCGTCCAGCGTGAGCGTCATGTTCGCGCTCGTCACGTAGTCGTCGTACCCGTAGGCGCGGGTGCTCGCCGCCGCGCGGGGGCCGGTCGCCTCGTCGTCGCCACCGCCGTACTCGCGGTTGTAGAAGAGCGCGTCAAACCACTGGAACCAGCCGACGAACTCGATGTCCAGCGTGTAGGCGGTTCCCAGGCTCGTCGTCTCGGCCGAGGCGATGCGCGCCGTGTTGAAGGTCGCGTGGTAGGGGTAGAAGCGCGGGCTTGCGGCCACGTCGTCATGGGTTCGACCATCGTAGGAGTAGTCGGCGGCGTAGACGTCGTCGAGCCGCTCCCAGGAGTAGAGGAACAGCCCACCGAGCCAGGCGTCGAGCGTCGCCTTGTCCGCGGCGCTCACGTTTACGCCGGAGGCGGGTGTGAAGGTAGGAAGGGGAGCGTCCTCCGTGACGTTCAGTTCAAGCGTCCTTGTGGCGTAGAACGTCCCCGCACCGTTCCAGTTGCCGGCTGTGACGGAGACCAGCCAGCGCCCCCGCTCGAACGGGGCTTTGAGGTCGGCGGAGAAGCCGCCCGACACGTCGGTGAGGTACTCCCAGGAGTCGCGGCTCGAGACATCGAGCCACTGCGCGGTTCCCGTCACCGAGCCGGCGACGGTGAGAGGCGCGGCGCCGGCAAGCGACGGGGTGGCCGAGCCGTTGCCGGTCAGGGCGGAGAGGGAGATCTCCGTTGCGTCACCCTGCGCCGTCGTGGTCCAGAGGGGTCTGACGGCCGTGATGAGGGCTCTTCCCGACGCACTGCCGATCTCCAGAAGGACCTCTCCCTTGTTCATCATCTGACTAACCGACGCCCCGCGCGAACGCACCGCCGCGAGCTGACGGGCGAGATGCGGCGGCGGCTCGACGCGTCCGCCATCCTCGGCGCCGCCCCCCGTGTCACCGTCGCACTCCGGACCGTACCAGAAGTCGTCGGCCGTCTGTGTGTACGAGAGAGTCACGAGTTGAAGCGCCCCCTGCGTCGTGGCGCTCGTGACGGTAACAGTGAAGTCCGACTCGTAGTACCAGGCGACGGGAAGGCTCCACACGGCGCTCCACGCATCGCCGCCGTTGTAGCTGTAGTCGGGGTCGACGCAAGCGACAGCCGCGTCGACGTCGTTGTTGTAGAGGGAGCGACAGACGGTCTCGAGCATCGTGCGCGTAGTGGAGTCGAGTGAGACGCCGTCGGCCACGGTGAAGCTGTAGCCGGCTCCGGCCGCGTCGTTGACAGTGACCTCGATCGAGCGGGTGGCGACGCCGTAGGCCCCGTCTCCGTCGGACTGGTTCGCGGCCTCGACCTCGAGGACGTAGCCGCCGGGCCGGCGGGGGGCGGTCAGCGTTCCGCTGAATGTCGTTCCGCTGACCGGCAGGCTCGCTCCGATGTAGCCGATGCGCGCATAGAGGTAGTCGTCCGTCGTCTGGCGGACGGTCCCGCTGACGGCGATCTCGGTTCGCGGATCCACACTGAGTTCGGCGAGGCCGTTGGCGTAGAGGTCGTCAATGATCGGCGCCTGGGCCCCGCTGCCCACCAGCAGCGTCGAACTGACCTGACGCTGGGCGACCACGAACCAGGCGTCGTCCATCTTCTCAAGATCGAGTTCGAAGACGGCGGTGAAGGTCAGAGGCGTCATGTCGACCTGCTCGCCCTCGACCTCGCGCAGACGGAAGGTGGCTGGCTGCTCGCCGCCGTCGGCGGCGCCGTCATCGGCGTCGGTTTCCGGCCCGTTGGCCTCCGGAGCCGAGGGGGCGTCCACGCCGGGATCGACCCAGGAACCCTCATCCCCCTCGGTCGGAGGCGGGGCCCCGTCATAGAGATCGCTCAGGTACCCGACGAAGGAGACGCGCACGCGCGCCACGGCGGTGTTGCCGTTCTCGAGGATCTCGAGCACCTCGACGGTCGTCTCACCGGTGCTGCCCAGCAGACCGGGCCGCACGTCGGAGCCTCCGGCGGAGTCCTCGTCCGCGAAGTCCACGCCATCGTAGGCGTACTCCTCCGAGAACACCCCGTCAAAGTCGGTGGCGTTGCCCGATTCGAGCGCCGTGGCCCAGGCGTTGACCGCCGCGTCAGCGGACCCGGCGCCGTTGTCGACTCCCGACCCGCATCCGGTTAGGGAGAGCACTAGGAACGCCGCGAGTGCGGCGACTGCGGCCAAGCCCCCGAGGAACCTGCTCATGCGACTCGCCTCCTTCTAGTTTCGCTACTATTCCGCTCCGCGCGTGTCTCGCTAAACTAGACAAATGATAGCAGGCCGGCGCCCGGGGTCAAGGCGGAAGTTTGGGGCGAGCGACCGGATGCGACGGGTGCTTGGGAGCGGGGAGAGGCTTGGCTTCCGATCGCGCCATGGCGCTTGACGCGACGTCGGAGGCAGGGTATTCTCCGGTTCTCGGAGGGAGCGGTAGGGCTCGCTTCCTAAGAGAATCGTGCCGGCCGACGTGGCTCAACGGCAGAGCAGCTCATTCGTAATGAGCAGGTTGTCGGTTCGAATCCGACCGTCGGCTCCAGCGATCCGATTTCTGGACGGCCCGGTGACCTCCGCCGGGCCGCGTTTGTTTGTGGGAGACGCACCGGGCGCGGCGCCATCCGCGTCGAGACGAAGGGACCCTCCGGTGCGGGCCCCGCGTCCTAGGCGCTGAGGAGGCGCTGCACCCATGACGAAGCGTCCGCTGTTTCCCATGTCCATCGTGCTCTCGGTGGCTCTCCTGAGCGCGATGTCATCCGGCAGCGACCTGCTGCGGTTTCAGCCTCCGCCGGGCTATTCCCAGGACTTCCACGTTGAGGTGGACGGCAACGCGACGGCGCGCGGCGAGCAGGTGGAGTTCGAGGGAGAACTTGAACTGAACCAGACGATCGTCGCCGTGCCCGAGGATGAGGCCGAGCCCATCGCGGTGCATTTCACGATCAACGGAGGCTCAATCCGCTACGACGACAGGGACAAGCAGCCTCGCTACATCGGCGAGCCGTTGCACGCGACGCGGACGCGCCTTGGGGTGATCTACGAAGTCGAGGAGCCCCTCGACGACGACGATGACGCCGGCATCGACGTGTCGGCCGCGGTCCTCTATGCGATGTCGCTCATCTGCTTCCCCGAGCGGGCGACGCGGCCCGGCAAGGAGTGGGACGGCAGCCACGAGGCGCACGATCCGTACGGCGGGTTCGTCCCGGTGACGGCCACCAACATGTTCGCGGACTTGTTGGAACTCCCGGACGGGGCCGTCCTGGTGGACGTCAGCTCCGAGGGTTCGTTCCCCTACCGCGCGAAGATCGACGACCGGGTGCTGCACGGCGATCTGGAGTTCAAGCTCTTCCAAAAGCTCGAACTCGCGACCGGGGCGCTTCGCGAGTCGGACCTCACGCTCACGGGCGGGCTCCGCACGCGCGCGGGTCCGGTCACCGTCAGCATCACCGTGCACAAGCTGCATGTGAAGGTCACGGAGACGTCTCACCAGATCGTGGACGTGACGCGGCTCAGGCAGCCGGTTGAGGCCGGTGAGGACGACGAGGAGCGCGGCGGAGACGAGCCGGGAGGCGCCGGGGCGAGCGGGAGCGCGGTCGCCGTTCTGCCCGCCGCGGGCCGCGAGAACGAGCTAGTCTCCGCCTAGGGCTTGTTGCGGGCCATAGCCTTCTGGCCAGACGGCGGAGTCGGTTCCCGCGACGCCGGGGTGGGGCTTCCCAAGAAGCTCGGCGATCGCGCCCATGATCTCGTACGTCGCCGCCTCCATCTCCGCCCGGCGCACGCGTTCCCCGCGCAGCGTCTCGAGCGCGAGCGCTTTGCCGATGCGCACCTCGCACGCGCGCGGCAGGAAAAGGGGGCGACCCTTGGGCAGGCACCGGCTGGCGCCGATGAGGCCCATGGGGATGACCGGCGCTCCGCTGCGGGCCGCGAGCATGGCGACGCCGACCTCGCCGGGCAGGATCGTGTGCTCTCCCGGTCCGCGTCCACCCTCCGGAAACACGCAGAGGCCGCCGCCCGAGGCGAGCACGCGCATCGCCGTGCGGATGGCCTTCTTGTCGGCGGAGCCGCGCGACACGGGAAAGCACCAGTTCCGGACCAGGCGTCCCAGTCCGGGGACGCGGAAGAGTTCGGCCTTGCCCATGAAGTTGACGCGCCGGCGCGGGAAGAAAGCCGTGCCGGCGATCGGCGGGTCGGCGTAGCTGGTGTGGTTGGGCGCGATGATGAAGGCGCCTTCCTTGGGGATGTTCTCGATCCCGCTCACCTTCATGCGCCCCGGAAACCACAGCGCCTTGAGCAGCCAAGTCGCGATGTCGTACGACACGCGCCCTTGGCGCGTCGTGTCGATCGGCGAGAACTCCCATTCGCGCGAACCGCTCACCCTTGCTTCGTCCTCTCCGCCTCGTGCACGAGGCCGACGATGCGCTCAACGACTTGCTCGACGGGCAGTCCGTCGGTGTCGACCCGCACGGCGTCGTCGGCCGCCGCGAGCGGGGCGGTGTCGCGGCCCGCGTCGCGCGCGTCGCGCTTGCGGATCTCGGCGAGAATCTCCTCGTAGGGCGGCGGCGCGGCGTCCTTCTCCGCGAGTTGCAGGAAGCGCCTGCGGGCGCGCTCTTCGGGGCTCGCGGTGAGGTAGACCTTCACCTCCGCGTCGGGGAAGACGTTCGTCTGGATGTCCCGGCCCTCCATGACCACGCCGCCGTCCCGGCCCATCGCGCGCTGGCGATGAACGAGGTCGGCGCGCACGCCGGGGTGGACGCTCACGCGGCTTGCTCCATCGCTCGCTTCGGGCGTGCGGATGGCTTCGGAGACGTCCTCACCATCGGAGAGCAGCCGGAGTTCGCCGTCCGCACCGCGGACAAACGCGAGGTCGAGGGCCTCGGCCACGGCGGTCGCGGCGGCGGCGTCCTCGACGGAAACGCGGCGGCGCAAGCAAGCCAAAGCGACGGCGCGGTACATGGCGCCGGTGTCGACGTACGTATAGCGGCAGGCCTCGGCGACGGCTCGCGAGACCGTGGACTTCCCGGTTCCGGCGGGCCCGTCGATGGCCACGACCGGCTTCGAGCGTGAGGCCGCGGGGCTCACGCGTCCACCTCCTCGACGTCGGCCCCCAGGCCCCTCAGACAGGCCGCGAACCCTGGGAAAGAGGTCTCGATGCAGGCGGTGTCGCGCACCGTGGTCCGCCCTTCCAGCGCGAGCCCGGCGATGACGGCGGCCATCGCGATGCGATGGTCGCCATGGCTGTCGACGCATCCCGGACGCAGGTCCGAGGGCCGCACCGCGAAGCCGTCCTCGCGGGTCTCGACCGCGGCGCCGAATGAGCGGAGCATCGCCGCGATGGACTCGACGCGGTCGCTCTCCTTCACCCGGAGTTCTTTCGCCTCGCGGACGCGCGTCTCCCCCCGTGCATGACACGCGAGGAGCGCCGCGATCGGGAACTCGTCAATCATGCGGGGAACCAGCGAGCCGGCGACGTCCGCGCCGTTCATCGCCGACGGAGACGTGGTCAGGTCGGCGACCGGCTCGCCGCCGGTCGTGGAGGGATCGGCGACTCCCACCGCTGCGCCCATGGCGTCGAGCAGATCGAGAAGCCCGGTTCGAGTGGGGTTCACGCCGACGCGCTCAACGGTGACTTCGGAGCCGGGAACGAGAAGCCCGGCGGCGAGCGGAAAAGCGGCCGAGGAGATGTCTCCCGGAACCAGGACATCGGCGCCGACGAGGGGCGCCGGCCCGTCGACCGAGACCTCGGTTCTCTCGGCCCGGACCTCGGCCCCGAAGGCGGCGAGCATACGCTCGGTGTGGTCGCGCGAGGGCGCGGGCTCGACCACGGAGGTGGTCCCCTCGGTGCGGCATCCCGCGAGAAGCACACAGGACTTCACCTGGGCGCTCGCGACGGGCGACTCGTAGCGGATGGGCTTGAGCGCGCCCCCGGCGATTCGGATCGGCGGGAGGCAGCGCTCGCCCCGGCCATTCACGGAGGCGCCCATCAGGGCGAGGGGGCGGGCGATGCGGTCCATGGGGCGAGTGCGGATCGAGGCGTCTCCGTCGAGGGTGGTCGCGAAGGGAAGCGTCGCGAGGACGCCGGCGAGCAGCCGCATCAGGGTGCCCGAGTTGCCTGCGTCGAGCGGGCCCGCAGGCTCGCGGAAGGCGCCCTCGGGGCCGAGCCCTCGGACCGTCACGATCGTCCCGTCATCTTCGATGGGGACGCCCAGCGTGGCGAGGCAGCGCAGGGTGGAGAGGCAGTCCTCGCCGCGGAGGTAGCCCTTGATGCGCGTCACCCCGGAGGCGAGCGCCCCAAGAATGGCCGCGCGATGGGAGATCGACTTGTCGCCGGGGACGGTCACGCGACCGCGCAAGGACCGTCCCCCATGGACGAGGAGCGTCTTCACGAGGAGCTTCCCTTCCGCGGAGGGAGTTGACGGCGAAGTGACGCGGCAACCTCCAGCCAGCCCTCGACGGCTTCGGCGTCGCCGCGCCGGAGCGCCTCGCGCAGGGCCGCGATCTCCTCGCCCAGGGCCGCAAGGGGAGCCTCCAGCGCCGTGGCGTTGGCGAGAAGGATCTCCCTCCAGAGGGCGGGGTCTCCGGCCGCGACGCGGGTGGTGTCCCAGAAGCCCGTTCCGTGCACGGCGCGAGCGTCGTCGCTCCGGAGGGCGATGCGCGCGAGCGCGGCGGCCGCCGCGTGCGGAACATGGCTCGCGAGCGCGACGGCCGCGTCGTGGCGGTCGGGCGACATCTCGACGAGGTTCGCGCCCAGGGCGCGCGCGAGGTCCCGGACGACATCGGCGGACCGCGCATCGGTCGCCTCGGTCGGAGTGAGCACGTAGGTCGCCCCTTCGAAGAGGTCCGCGTCCGCGTTCACCACGCCTGAGCGCTCGGAGCCGGCCATCGGGTGACCACGCGGGCGCGCTGCTGCTATTGGCGGCGTCGGTGAGTTGCTTTTTGTCC
>CAZCER010000232.1:0-7729 GCA_964497385.1 uncultured Armatimonadia bacterium
GCCACGGCCGCGAGGCCGATCTCGGCGCGTCCGTCAATGGCCGCCTGGACCGGGCTCTTCCCCATCGACAGGTGTCGGTAGATGTTCTCGAGCACCACGATGGAGTCGTCCACAAGGATGCCGACCGCGAGCGCCAGGCCGAGCATGGTCATGAAGTTCATCGTGTAGCCGACGAGGCGCATCAGGAAGAACGTCGCCAGAAGCGACGTCGGAATCGCGAAGAAGATGATCAGCGTCGACCGGATGTTCCGAAGGAACCAGAACACGACGAGCGTCGCGAGCAGAACGCCGTAGATGAGGCTCGTGACCAGGTCGTGGAGCGAGTCCTTCGCGAACTCCGATTCGTCCGTCGTGATGACGAACGACACCCCGCCCGTCAGCTCGCTTTCCAGCTCACGGAGACGTTCCTTGACCGCCTCCGCCGTCTCGATCACGTTCGCGCTCGAGGACTTCGTCGCCATGAGCGTGACCGAGGGCTGACCGTTCAGGCGCGAGATCGTCTCCGGCTCCGCGACCGTGTCGGCGACGTCGGCGACGTCCTTCAGGCGCACCAGCCCCCCCGTCGCCGTCTTCATCGTGAGTTGGCGGATCTCGTCCGGAGTCTGGAACTCCCCAAGCACGCGGACCGACAGGTCCTTCTGCCCCTCTTTGATGCTGCCGCCCGGAAGATCCAGGTGCTGAGCGGTCAGCCAGGTCCGGAACTCCGACAACGAGAGCCCCACCGCGCTCAGCCGGTCCTGCTTCACCCGAATCTGGATCTCGCGGACTTCGCCGCCCCCGACCGACACCGACGCCACGCCGACGGCGCCCGAGAGCCGGTCCTTGATCGCCCGATCCGCCACCGTCCGCAGCTCGCGGTCCGCAAGACCCGTCGCCACCGCGCCCGCGATGACCGTCGGCGAGGCGGCCATGTCGAACTTCGCGACAATCGGCTGCTCCGCGTCGTCGGGAAGGTTCCCGAGCACTCCGGACACCTTGTCGCGAACGTCCGCCGCCGCCTCATCCTGGTCCACGCCGACGTCGAACTGGATGATGACCCAGCACACGCCTTCGCGCGACGTCGTCTGCACGTCGTCGACGCCGCTGATGGTGGAAACGGCCTCCTCAATCTCCTCGCCGATCAGACGCTCCACGTCCGACGGGCTGGCGCCCGCGTACACGGTCGTCACCGTGATGATCGGGATGTCCGTATCCGGGAAGAGCTGCTTGGGCAGCTTCAGGTAAGACGTATAGCCCATGAACGCGATGGCGAGGAAGAACATCGCCATTGCGACCGGGCGTTTGACGGCGGCATGCGTCAACCACATAGAGCGGTCCTCCGGTCAGTGCGACTCGCCCAAAGAAGCGCTCCGCTCGCGCGGAGCGCCGTCTAGCTTCCCGACGGGGCCGACTCGGCGGCTTCGCGCGACTCCGCTTCGGGGTCGCGGAGAGTCGCCTCGGGCGCCGCGCTCGCAAGCCCCTCGGCCGGCGCCGACAGATCGCCTTCGTTCGTCACCTGGACCGCCGCGCCGTCGCTCAGGTTTTCCTTGCCGGACAGCACGACTTGCTCGCCGTCGGCGATGCCCTCGAGGACCTCGACTTGCTCCGTGGTCACGATCCCCGTCAGGACCGACCGACGAACCGCGGCCCCGTTCTCGACCACGTAGGCCACGAACGCGCCTTCCTGCTCGATCAGAACGTCCTTCGGGACCACCACCGCGTCCGGCGACTCGCGCAAGACGATCTCGCCCCGCGCGAACATCCCGGGCTTCACGCCCGATTCGGCCGGGATCGCGACCTTCACCGTGAAGCTGCGGCTCGCCACGTCGCCCGCGGGAAGCACCGAGATCACGCGGCCGACGATCGCCTCGTCCGGAACGCCGTCGACCGTCACGTCGACCTCCGCGCCCTGGCTGACGCGCGTCACATCGAGTTCGGAGACGGTCGCGCTGAACTCCAGTGAGTCCGTCGTCACGACCGTGAACACCGCCGCGCCCATCGTGGGAATCTCCCCGACATCGTAGTGCCGCGCGCTGATGACGCCCGACACCGGGCTCGTCAGGATCCGCTTCGAGCGCTGCGCCGAGTAGAGCGCCACCAGGCTCGTCGCGGCCTTCACGTTGGCCATCGCGCGATCGATCTCTTTCTGGTCGACGCGCAAGGTGATCTCGCCGGCCTGCGCCTGTTCGTACGCGATCTGGGCCGACTCCACGGCGCGCTCGGCGGCCTCGACGTCGGCTTGCGCCGTCTCCGCTCTCAGGCGCTGGTTCACCGCGTCCGTATAGCCGATCTGCGCCGCGGTGAGCGTCTGCCGCGCGGACGCCAACTGCTGCTGAGCCTGGGTGAGCCCCTGCTCTTGCTGGCGGACCTGTTCCCGCGCCGACTCCGCGACCGCGAGGTTCGCCCTGGCCTGCTCGATCTGCTGGCGCGCCATGCTCAACTGCTCCGGCGTCGCGCCCTCATGAATGAGCGACAGCGACTGCTGAGCTTGCTGGTACTGGCTCGCGGCGATGTCGTACTGCAGCTTCGCCGCGTCGACCGACTGCTGCGAAGCCGCTCCCGCGTCGCGAACCGCCTGCAGACGCTGCAGATCCCGCTGCGCATTCTCCATCGCCAGCCGAGCCTGACTCACGGCCTCCTGGGCCTGGGCCCGCTCCTGCGAACGCGCCCCGTTGGCGATGTCGTCATACGACGCCTGCGCGGAAGCCACGGCGGCCTTTGCCAGATCGATCGACGCCGCCGTCGTCGAGTCGACCTGCGTGAGGGCCGAGCGCGCCGTCTCGACCGACGCCTCCGCGACCTTCACCCCCGACTCGGCCTGCGCAACCTGCGTCTCCGCCGCTTTGATGCCGTCCTCGACCGACCGGCCCGTCAGATCCGCCGTCGAGACCGCCTGCTGGAGCCGAACCTGGGCCGTGCGAAGCGTCGTCTGCGCCGCCTCGATGCTGTTCTGGAGCGACACGTCCTGGTAGACGTGCCCCTCCTTCGCCTGCGCCAGCGCCACGCGCGCGCCCTCGGCCTGAGCCGACGCCTGCGCGATGGAGGCGTCGAGGTCCGAAGTGTCCATGCGCACCAGGACCTGTCCCGCGGAGACCGAGTCCCCCTCGTCCCCCGCGAGATAGGTGATCGTGTCATAGGAGGACGAGGCGATCGAGACCTCGCTCAGAGCCTCCACCGTGCCGGTGACCTCGATCGACTCCGCGATGCTCGATCGACTGGCCAGAATCACCCCAACCGGCGTGGCCGCCGTCTCACCGTTCGCGCTCGCGGCCTCGGCCCCGGGCTTCTTCCGTCCGCAACCGACGACCAGGAGCAGGGACACGAGAAACGCCGCCGTGATCAGCGGCGTCAACTTGCGCAAGGCGTTCTGCCTGGAACCGCGCATTACCGGCCTCCCTCTTCGTGCGACTCCATGGGAGCGACATCCAAGCCCGGCACGCCGGGCAGTGTGGGAATGGGGTTGTCCTCGCTGGGCATGCGAACCCCCGCCATGTCCGGGATCGTCGGCGCCTCCTGCGGGACCGCCAGATCGCCGAGTTCCCGCACGCCGACCGCGTGCTCGACGTCCGCGAGCGCGAGCCGGTACGCGAAGAGCGTCGAGACGAAGGTCTGCTCACTCGCCGTGAGACCCGCCTCGGCGTCGCGCAGGTCGATCCACGATCCCAGATCGTTCTCGTACGCGATGCGGACCCGGGACAGCGCGTCCCGAGCCTTGATGACGGCCTGAGCCGCGTCCTCGGTCGCCGCGTGGGCCGTGCCGAGCGCCTCAAGCGCCACACGGAGCGAGGTGTTGATCTGCAGCGTCTGCGTCTCGAGGTCGAGCTCCGCCTGGGAGGCGAGTTCGCGGTACTGCCGCTCCGCGTCGGCGTCGCTGTCGCCGTTGAGGAACGGCCACGAGAGCTGCACCCCGAGCGCCCAGTTCACGCCCTCGGAGAACGCGCTCCCCAGCGAATAACTGGTGCTGCCGTACGCGGACAGAACCGGATGGTCCTCGAGATCCGACTGGCGCGCCAGCGCCCGGTTGAGCCGCGCCTTCTGGCGGAGGATCTCGATCTCCGGACGCTCCAGAGCGACTTCGCGCGCCCGAAGCTCGTCGAGGGTCACGAACGCGGGAAGGAGGTCCGATTTCACCTGGACGCGATCCGCGGGATCGAGCCCCATCGCGCTCGAAAGATAGGCCAGCGCCGTCCGCACGCCGCCCTCCGCCTGGGTGAGCTGCGCCCGCGCCGACGCCACGTCCGCCTCCGCGCGATCAACGTCGAACTGGGCGACCGTCCCCTGGTTGAACTTCACCTGCGCGATGCGGAGGTGCGCCTCCGTGCGGTCCACCGCGTCCAGCATGATGAGCCGCATGTGCTCCGCACGCAGAACGTTGTAGAAGGCCTGCTTCACGCCAAGGACGATCGATTGCTCCGTTTGGCGCTCCCCGGCCCGCGACATCTCCACCTGCGCCCCGGCGGCGTCTTCCGCCGCCCGGCGCTGCGAGCCCAGGTTCAGAGGCTTCGCCAACTGAATGCCCAGACTGCCCGTCACCGGGGAGCCCAGTTCCATCGTCGTGGGCTCGCCCGTGTTCGGGTCGGTCATCTCGATGCTCGCGACCGGACCCCCGTACTGCAGCGAACCCGTGCCCGTGGCCGTGAAGTCCCCCACGCCGCCCGCCGCGTCGAGTCCCGCCTCGGCCGCCCGAGTGCCCGTGGCCGCGGAACGGAGCGCCGGGTGGTTCGCGAGCGCGAAATCGATCGCCTCGGGCAGATCGAACCCGCGAGCCGAAACCGCCGTAACCTGCGCCCCAGCCGGCGCCAGACCGAGGGCGACCGCGCCGGAGACGCACACCAACAAACGCCGCACGAACCTCAATCGAGGAGGCGCCATGCCACTCCTCCCGCTTCCCTCAACATTGGAGCGCGTTCGATCTCTCACTCCACGTCGTCGCCTTCCGCGTCGGCCCCGCCGGACCTGTCGCCTTCGCCGCGCGCCGCCGCCAACAGCGCTTCGTGCAGCTTGGTCAGCTCATCCAGGAACCGGACCGACGCCAGCATCACGCCATGCTTGTGCGGGTCCGTGAAGACCAGCAGCCTGTCGCCCGGGTTGATGCCGCACGCACGCCTCGCCGCCGCGGGGATGACCACTTGGCCCCGCTCCCCCACTGTCACCGAGCCGCAGAACATATCCTCGGCGCTCATGCGCTTTCCGTCCGCCGGCGCTTCGCCCATCGCACGTCACCCGTTCCTCCGCTCCGCGCGGAGTGTGTGTTTTGGATGATCCGTATGATATGTCATACCATACATACCCACGGGGCCGGATCATATCAGAACCGTTGAACAAACACAACCGCTCGCCGGTTAACAATGGGGGAGTCCGACTCCCTGTTCCGGCGCGAACGTCGCGGCGCCATCCTCTCGCCCCCCCGTAACATCACCTTCCGCGCTTCCGTCGCCCCCGGTCGCGTTCGCCGCGCTTCCGCGAAGCGCCTTCGGTACACGCACGGCCGCACGCGCCGCACCCCTCGCACGCCTTGGCGTCACGCACGTGGACGTGGGTGCGTCGCCCGAACCGGATGATCTCCAGAGCCTCGCGCGCGGAGGCGCCCACACACTGCCCGCACGCCAGGCAGAGGCGCGTGTCGAGGTGGATGTGCGCCGTACGGTTGTGGCGAGGGATCGGCGGATGCGGCCTCACGGTCCTTAGATCTCGGCCGGTAGGAACGCGTGCGCGAGCCCGAGCGCAAGACCGAGCGCAGCGGCCACAAGCGCCACGGCCCATACGGCCTCACGGCTGATCGGCGCCGCCCGGCACGCCATACCCCGCAGGTGTCGCAGCAGCCCCCGCCCGTTCAGGGAGGCATGCCACACCGCAGCGACGATGAAGATCAGAGCGACCAAGCAGTGCGCTGCCGTCCAGGCATGCTGGGCGTCGCCAGACGGTCCGGCCTCCAGAACGAGGCAGGCCACGCCCGTCACGAGCAACGCGACTGCGGCCAGCCCCGCGGTGACAGCGGTGAACGCGCGAGTGCTGAACGGCCTCGCAGGTGTGGCTTTCCTATCAGGTCTGGCTTCCACGCCGATCCCTCCGGTCTCTCGCGACTACCGTCTGGCCTCCAGAATGGCTCGGACCTGTCCGAGCACCCGGCCCGCAGCCGCCACGTCCGTGGCCGGCAGGCCGGCCACCAGAGCTTCCTCGAGGGCATGCGCCCTCTCGTGCAGATCCGCGAACACCCGACGGCCCTTCTCCGTGAGTCGGATAACGGCGCGCCTGCCATCGCGGGGGTCCCGGGTGCGCTCGGCTATGCCTTCCTTCTCGAGGTCCTGCACTTGTCGAGTAACCGCCGCGGCATCCACGCCTAACTCGCGAGCGATGTGGAGCACCCCGCGCTCTCGTTCGTCAAGCACCGCGAGCACGCGCATCACGCCGAGTCGTGCCACCGTGACGCCTATCTCACGAGATGCTACGTCCATGAGTAGTTGATGGGTACGGACGATATCTCGCAGCAGGTGGGGCTCACGCCCGGAGTGGGGCAACGCCGGTCGGGGGGTGTCTTCCGCAGTCATGGGCATATCCTTGCATGGGTCATTGATATAGTCAACTATCTTGGGCAAGACGACAGACAAGGGCGCCGATCACACGCGCGCTACCAGGCGTCGGCGATCCGCGTCAGCCTCTCGATCGACTCCGGAGCCACACCGGGCGCGATCGAGCAGGCCGTGGAGAGGATGTACCCGCCCCCGGCCGCGCCTACACGAAGACACTCCGCAGCGGTGCGATCGATCGTCTCGGGATCCCCGGGGAGCAGCACGTGGACGGAGTCGATGTTCCCCTTGATGAAGAGGCGGTCCCCCACGCGCCGCTTCGCATCCGCGAGTTCGACGTTTCCGAGCGGAGGCGGATCCAGGCACTCGATCCCGTCCACTCCGGACTCCGCGATCAGCTCCAGCCGGTCACCGATCGCGCCGCACGTATGCATGTACAGCGGCACGGACGACCGCGCCCGCACCGCCGCGACCAGGCGCGCCTCGTACGGCTGCACGAACTCGAGGTAATGCGGGCGCGAGAGCAGGCCGCCGCCGACGTACGGAGACGAGATCTTGATCGCGTCCGACCCGATCCGGGCCTGAGCGATCGCCCAGTTCGCGCTGTAGGCGAGGCCCCGCTCCAGCACCTCGTGGCTCCACTCCGGCGCATCCAGCAGCCCCAGCATCGCGCCCTCAATGCCCAGGAGGTTCACGAGCGCGTCGAAAGGTGAGAACGTCTCGCCGTGGATGGAGAACCGCCCGGCGTTTCGCGACAGGACCTCTGTCAGGTTCGAGAGCATCCAGCCCGGAACCGGGTCCAGAACGTCGATCGAGTCCGGGTCCACCCGCCCGGGCTCCGGCGGAGGGACCGGCTCCGCCGGCCGCGGGATGTCGTCCCATGGGTAGACGCTGGTCGGCCCGAGAGGGTAAGGGCTCCGGTTCAGAAGCGGCTCGGAGTACTCCGCAATGAGACCGTCGCGCGTCTCCCCGAGGACCTTCAGCTTCTCCCGCCAGAGCGGGTCTCCCCCCGGCACGCTCACGAGGATCCCGTCAAACCGGTAGCGATCGCGAAGGGCGTACAGCACGTCCGCGTACACCGCCGGATCGTGCCATAGCTCGATCGGCGAGCGTCCCGTCGCGCGGAGCATGTGCCCGATTGACATCTGGCACATGACGGGCGTGCGGTCCGGCGCGCCATGAGCCATGGCGACGGCGACTCGGTCTTTCCCGGTCATCGCGGC
>CAZCER010000233.1:0-7716 GCA_964497385.1 uncultured Armatimonadia bacterium
GCTCGCGCGTCATGTCGTCGTCGCCGCCGTGCTTGACGTCGCGCTTGCGGACGAAGGGCTGGAAGTTGGAGCCGAACTTCACCCCATAGGGCGGGTCCATGTAGATGGTCTGGACCTGCCCACCGAGTCCCTCGTACTGGATGAGAGAGTTCATGACCATCAGGGAGTCCCCGAGGATCATGCGGTTCACCCATTGGTCCTGGTGCTCGTAGGCGCGGAGGACCTGGTCGGTGATGGAGTGCTCCGGGTCGCCGAAGAGGTCGAGCATCCCCTGCTCGCTCTTCCGCTTGTGCCCCCGGAGCGTCTCCAGGATCGCCCCGGTCGAGAGCCGTTCGTGTACGAAGAGCGGCAGTGTGGGGACGTCGAACGCCTGGTGCTCGGCCTTCCCCGACCAGTTGAGGAAGGGCTCCCCCATCGCACGCAGCTTGGCCGCGGCGGCTTTGGCCTCTTCCAGCGACTCCGCGTCCTGGATCTGGCGTATCAGCGCCTCCGCCTCTTCGCGAGCGGGGTTCTCGTCCCACTCCATCGAAGGCGAGAGGGACGAGTCGTAGCGGTACTGAGTCGGAGGCTTCTTCTTCTTGAACTGAGCCTGCGTACCCACGTCGGGGCGCATCGGGCTCGTGGACTCACTGTGCTTGTAGCTCTCGGCCTCTTTCGGCTTCCGCGTTCGGTTGGTCTTCTTCCCCATATCCGCGCCCCTATGCGTTCCCAGTGACGTTTGCTGCCGAGACGCGCGTTTCGGCGGAAGGTCGCGGGAATCCTGGCGCAATGGGGGGGAAACCGGACGGACGCGGGGTGGGCCTGCAACGGGCGGGAGCGGAGCCACGGGCGGAACGCATGACCCGGGGCCCCCCTCCCAGGGCGAGGCAAGCCGTCGCCCCTACGGCGCGGGGAGGGGGATAGTGCCCGTGAGCTACGAGCACCCGCTGGTGGCGCCGCAGGAGACGCACTTCAGGCAGGCGCCGTTGCGGACCATCGTGAACTGTCCGCACTCCGGGCAGGCGTCTCCCTCGTAGCCCTTCAGGCGCGCCACCTCGCGGACCTTCAGGGCCTCGGAGTTCTTCGGTGCGGATCCGCGGATGGAGTTCGAGTGGTGGCCGTTCGAACCATTGCCGTTGCCGCTCGCGTTGCCTGCCGAATCGCCGTCGAAGTCAAAGAGCGACGCGGTGTCATCGTCGTTGATGTGATCGAAGTCCTCTTCACTCTCGTCCGCGGCGGGGAGAGCGTCGGGCCGCAAGTCCTCGACCGCCACGTGCGCGAGGTCGTTCCGGCCGAGGTAGGTGATCGCCAGGTCGCGGAAGATGTAGTCGATGACCGAGGTGGACATCCGCACATTCGGGTGGCCGACCACCAGGCCGTTCGGCTCGAAGCGCGTGAAGACGAAGGCGTCAACGAACTCCTCAAGCGGAACGCCGTGCTGGAGGCCGAGCGAGATCGCGATCGCGAAGCAGTTCATGAGCGACCGGAACGCCGCGCCCTCCTTGTGCATGTCGATGAAGATCTCGCCCAGCGTGTGGTCCTCATACTCGCCGGTGCGGAGATAGACGCGGAGGTTCCCGACCCGCGCTTTCTGCGTGTAGCCGCGGCGGCGGTCCGGGAGCAGCCGGCGCTTGGCCAGATACCGCACCACGACCTTCTCAATCGGCTCGGGCAGCGGCGGCTCGTGCTTCTTCGCGGCGAAGCTCGTGCAGGCCGCGAGCGAACTCGAGAGCGGCTGGCTCAGCTTCGAGCCGTCGCGGTAGAGCGCGATGGCCTTGATCATGAGCTTCCACGCCCGCATGTAGACGTCCGCGACCTCCGCGACCGTGGCCGAGGCCGGCATGTTCACGGTCTTCGAGATCGCGCCGGAGATGAAGGGCTGCACCGAGGCCATCATCTCGAGATGCGCGTTGTGGTGGATGAACCGCTTGCCCTTCGCGCCGCAGCGGTTCGCGCAGTCGAAGACGGGGAGATGGTCCTCGCGGATGTGCGGGGCGCCCTCAACCGTCATCGTCCCGCAGACGTACTCGTTCGCTTCGGCGATCTGAGCCGGTGTGAGCCCGAGCGCCTCGAGAAGGCTGAACGTGGGATCGGCGATCTTCTCGTCCGCGAGCCCGAGCTTCCGTTTGCAGAAGTCCACCCCGACGGTGTACGGGTTGAACACGAACGACAGGTCGAACGCGGCGGCGAGTTGCGCCTCGACCGCCTTGATCTCCTTGTCGCCGAAGCCGAGTTCCTTCAGGCGCTCCGAGCCGACGTGCGGGGCGCCCTCAAGCGTGCCGGCGCCGCGGCAGTACCGGACGATGTCCTCCCCCTGGCGATCGGTGTAGCCGAGGCGTTTGAGGGCCCTCGGGACGCACTGGTTGATGATCTTGAAGTACCCGCCGCCCGAGAGCTTCTTGAACTTCACGAGCGCGTAGTCGGGCTCGACGCCGGTGGTGTCGCAATCCATCACCAGGCCGATCGTGCCCGTCGGCGCGATCACCGTGACCTGCGCGTTCCGGAACCCGTTCTCCTCACCCAGCACCAGCGCCCGGTCCCACGCCTCCTGGGCCGCGTGCACGAGCGCCGGCGGGGCCGCGGAGGCGTCGAGCGGGCGGGGGGCGATGGTGAGGCCCTCGTACTGCGAGGCGTCGGCCCCGTGCGCGGCGCGGGTGTGGTTCCGGATGACCCGCAGCATCGCGTCGCGGTTGCGCTCGTATCCGGCGAAGGGGCCGAGTTCCCCCGCCATCTCCGCCGACGTGGCGTAGGACTCGCCGGACAGGATCGCGGAGAAGGCGCCGGCCATCGCGCGCCCCTCGCGGCTGTCGTACGGGATGCCGAGCACCATGAGAGCGGAGCCGAGGTTCGCGAACCCGAGGCCGATCGTGCGGAACTCCCAACTCCGCCGCGCGATCTCCTCACTCGGGAACTGCGCCATGACGACGCTGATCTCGAGGATGATGGTCCAGAGGCGAATGGCGTGCCGCAGATCGTCGATGAGCACCTGGCCCGTATCCGGGTCGATGAAGGAAAGCAGATTCAGGGACGCCAGATTGCAGGCCGTGTCGTCGAGAAACATGTACTCGGAGCACGGGTTCGAGGCGTTGATGCGGCCGTCCTCGGGACACGTGTGCCATTCGTTGATGGTCGTGTCGTACTGGAGGCCGGGGTCCGCGCACGACCACGCCGCCTGGCAGAGGCGATCCATCAGCCCGCGCGCGCTCACGGTCTTCGAGACCTTGCGATCCGTGCGCCGGATAAGCGGCCAGTCGCCGTCGGCCTCGACCGCCTTCAGGAAGGCGTTGTTCACGCGCACGGAGTTGTTCGCGTTCTGCCCGCCGACCGTGCGGTAGGCCTCCGACTCCCAACTGGCGTCATACTCGCGGAACTCGATCTCGGTGAAGCCCTGCCGGGCGAAGTCGATCACCCGGTTGATGTACGCCTCGGGGACGAAGGCCTCGAGCGCCTCGCCGATGGCTTCCGCGAGCGCCGGGTTCTCCGCCGGATCGAACGGGTCGGCCCCGCCCCCCGCCACGCACGCCGCCATGACCTTCTTGAGGTAGATCGCGCAAGCGCGCGAGCCCGCTACGAGGGCCGCGATCTTCTGCTCCTCGATCGACTTCCAATCGATGAAGGCCTCGATGTCGGGATGGTCCACGTCGACGGTGACCATCTTCGCGGCCCGGCGCGTCGTGCCGCCGGACTTGATCGCCCCGGCCGCGGCGTCGCCTATCTTCAGGAAGCTGAGAAGCCCGGACGACCGCCCGCCGCCGGAGAGAGGCTCCCCTTCGGCGCGCAGAGCCGAGAAGTTGCTCCCCGTGCCCGAGCCGTACTTGAAGACCAGCGCCTCCCTCCGCCAGAGATCCATGATCCCGCCCTTGTTCACGAGATCGTCGCGGATCGACTGGATGAAGCAGGCGTGGGGCTGCGGGCGCTCGTAAGCGTTCGTGGAGGACTTCAGTTCACCCGTCTCGTGCTCGCAGTAGAAGTGCCCCTGCGCCGGACCGTCGATCCCGTAGGCAAGGTAGAGGCCGGTGTTGAACCACTGGGGGCTGTTCGGGGCGGCCATCTGGCCGGCGAGCATCGCGCAGGTCTCCGCGTAGAACGACTCGGCGTCCTCTTCGGAATCGAAATACCCGTACCGCTCCCCCCAGTGCCTCCAACAAGCCGCCATGCGGTGGAAGACCTGACGCGCGTCGGTCTCCCCGCCGGTCGAGCCGTCCTCCCGGGGTACGCCCGCCCGGCGGAAATACTTCTGACAGAGGATGTCCACCGCCACCTGCGACCACTCCGCAGGGGCCATCACGCCCTTGGCCGAGAACACTACGCTGCCGTCGGGGTTGCGAATCTCGCTGTCGCGCGGCGCGAACTCGATCCCGGCGTACGGCGATTCTCCCTCGTGAGTGAACCGGCGGGCGATCTTCACACGCAGCACCCCTCGTCCTCAGTAACCTCAAGCTGTGTGCAACAAAGAATGAAAAAAGCTACATAAAGCTATCAGTTTGGGTATGGATCGGAAGCCTAGCGGACGGGGGGCCATCTGTCAACCGCGTACACCGAATGTGGGGTAGATGAGCGCGATGACCTACAACATCTAGTGTTCGCAGGAACAGCGTGAACCTCCTGGAGACGACCGATCACTTCGCGGGGACGCCCTCGATTCCTTCCCTTCGCCCCCATCCGATGCGGAGCGCCGCCCGGGGCCGCCCGGGGCCGTCTAGAGCTGACACCCGAACCTCCCGATCAGGTTTCCCCCAACCAAGCTGCACCGCGATGCGGCGTCTGTGAACCGTGCTTGGTTACGGGATGTTGAGGGTGTGGCGCATAAAGCTTGATGATCCCGTACGGAAGGAGGCCCACCATGGCGAGCATCGCCGTGTTGGCGACCAGAGCACGCGAACTAGGCTCCATCGGTGAAGACTACGCGGCCGTCGAGACCTGCCTCGAGGCCCTGGACCAAGGCGCGGCCGACCCTCAGCTCCTCACCAGCCTGGCAGCCGCGTACCACCGCCTCGGCATGCACGAAGACGCCGTGGCCGCGGCCTTCGCCGCGTGCGTGGTCGCCCGACCGACCACCACGCGTCTCTGCGACCTCGGCGTCCTTTGCGAGCACGCCGGGCTCCTGGTCGAGGCCCAGGCGGCCTACGAGGCCGCCCTCGACCTGAACCCGCTCCATTGTCGCACTCGCAGGCACCACTGGGCGCTCGTGCGGGCGCTCCGCCGGGAGCGCAACGAATGCGATCTGACGCGCTCGCTCGCGATGCGCGCGGCCCGGTTCCTGCGGCAAGAGCAGTATGACCGGGCTCTCGGCGTCGCGGATGAACTCGACGCCCTCCTGCCTCGCACGGGCGCCGCGGACCTCCTGCGCGGCGCCGTCTACGAGCGCACCGGCGATGCGGCCCAGGCGGCGGAATGCTACGCCTCGGCGGAGCGCTTCGACCCCGTGCGCGCTCGCGCCGCACGCCAGCGCGTCCGTGCGAAGAGCACCCGCGCGAAGCACGCCGAGGTCTGGCCGCTTGTGCGCGAGGCGCAGGAACTCCTCGATGTCGGTGACGATGAGGGCGCCGCGCGCGTAGCCGCCCGACTCGTCGGCTTCGTGCCCGACACCCCGGCTCCCTATCTCCTCTGGGCCCGGGTCGCCGCCCGCAAGGGAAGCTACCGCAACGCCATCCAGAACCTCGGACTTGCGCTCAGCCGCGCGACCGCGGCGCGCACCGCCATCGCGGACGAGATCCACCGGCTCGGCGAACGGCTTGACGGCACGGGACACCCCGCAGAGGAGGCGGCCTCGTGAGAACGGTTACGCACGGCATCCTGAACTACGTCCTCAGCGGCTCGCTCGCGCACCGTCGCAGTTTCTCGCTCCTGCTCGCGGAGCACCTTCCCACCCCGACCGACGCGCTCGACGTGCTGCTCGAGGAGGCCGACCGGGGCGAGGAGTCTCTCCTGAGCGACGAGGACCTCCCCGACCTCGAGTTCCTTGGGCTCGACACAGAGGCGCTCGCGAGCTGAGATCCTCAACCGACTGTCTCCCCCGTCTCGCGACGCTCAACCGAGGCCTTGGCTGAGCGTCGCGCGCGTCCGCTCCTCTCTCCTCCCTTGCCCGGCCCTCACCTTGCATTAGATGTAGTTAACATATACACTCGTCGGTGACGGTCATCCCGCTGACAGACGCCCCTTGGCGGGCGGCTCCGAGAGGCATCGTGACCCCCCATGGCAGGCGCCTGGCGCATCACCGTGCTGTGCGAGAACATCGCGAATCGCGAGGGACTCGTTGCCGAGCACGGCATTGCACTCCTCATCGAGGGGCCGGCTGGCCGCGTGCTGCTCGACGCCGGCCCGAGCGACGCGATCCTTGCGAACGCGAGAACGCTCGGCGTGAGCCTCCGCGGCTTGGACGCGATCTGCCTGAGCCACGGACACGCGGACCACACCGGCGGGCTCGAAGCCGTGCTCCGCGAGTCCGGGTCCACACCTGTGTTCGCGCATCCGCGCGTGTTCGAGCGCCGCTTCTCGCTCTCGGGCGGCGCGGCGCGGGAGATCGGTCCGCCGCGCCCGCGCGCCGTCTACGAGGATTTGGGAGCGCGTTTCCACCTTTCGGAGGCCTCGCAGACCGTGGTGGAAGGGCTCCTCACGACAGGAGAGACGCGCCTTCTCCCCGAGCGGCCGAAATCCCCGCACCTGCTGGTCGAGCGCGACGGAGGCGCAATCGAGGACGATTTCCGCGACGACCTCTCGCTCTGCCTGCGCACCAGCCAGGGCGTGGTTGTGCTTACGGGGTGCGCGCACCGAGGGATTCCCGCTATTCTGGAGGCGGCGCGCGCCGTGACGGGCGACCGCCGCATTCGCGCCGTCGCCGGCGGCCTGCATCTCTCGGGAGAGACCGACGCGTCCGTCGAGAGGGTGGCGGGGACTCTGCGCGACGCCGATGTCGGCTCCGTCTTCGCGGGCCACTGCACCGGGCTGCACGCGACCGCGGTGCTCGCGTCACTGCTGGGCGCGCGCGTGCGCGAGCTGCACGCCGGAGACGTGATCGAGTTCGAGCCGTAGCGCGGACCACGCGTCGCGGCCGATATGGAGAAGGTGAGACAGTGCCAGAGAACGGCAACACCCCGGCCGAGGGCTCGCGGGCCTGTTCGGGGCAGTGCGACGCGTGCGATTCCTCGAACCCCTGCCAGACCCCGCAAGAGCGCGAGTACCGCCAGATGCAGGCGCGACTCCGGAACCGAGCCCGCCAGATCCGGCATGAGATCCTCGTGCTCAGCGGCAAAGGCGGGGTGGGCAAGAGCACGATCTCCGTCAGTCTGGCTCACGCGCTCGCCCGCGAGGGCCATCGCGTCGGGCTTCTCGACGCGGACCTCCACGGACCCTCCATGCCGCTCATGTCCGGCGCCGTCGACGAACGGGCGGTCGGGACCGGCGAATCCCTGGAGCCTGTGCTCCTCGCGCCGAACCTCACCGGCATGTCGATCGCGTTTCTGATGCCCGAGCGCACGGCGCCGCTGATCTGGCGCGGCCCGATGAAGGCCAAGGTCCTGCAGCAGTTCGTCGCGGACGTCGATTGGGGTCCGCTCGACTACCTGATCGTCGATCTTCCGCCGGGCACCGGCGACGAGCCGTTGACGATCTGCCAGTCGTTCCCGGAGGCCGACGGCGCCATCGTCGTCAGCACCCCGCAGGAGGCGAGCCTCTCCGACTGCCGCCGAGCCGTCAACTTCGTGCGCGCCGTCGACGTCCCGGTGCTCGGCGTGATCG
>CAZCER010000234.1:0-7693 GCA_964497385.1 uncultured Armatimonadia bacterium
CCTTCAGCGCGCCGCGCCGCATCAGGCAGTCTGTAAAGCCGCCGGTGGACGCGCCGATGTCGGCGGCCACCCGGCCCGAAACGTCGATATCGAAGACGGCAAGCGCCTTTTCCAGCTTTTGCCCGCCGCGGCTGACAAAGGCCTCGCCCCGCGCGCGGACCTCTATTCGGGCTTCCTCGGCCACCTGCATGGACGGCTTGCCCGCGCGCCGGCCTTCCACGAAGATCTCGCCGGCCATGACGGCCCGCCTGGCCTGCTCCCGCGTACCGAAGAGCGCGCGGCGCACAAGCTCGGCGTCCAGTCTCAGCTTTCCCAAAGCCCGTCCCCTTTCCTCACCTGTCTCCGGCCACTACGGCCAGCACGCGCCCCACCAGGAACACGATCTCCTTGCTCTTTTTCATGGCCAACGATTTTCCCAGCGCCTTCCCGCCCACGGTCCGTCTACCCCACACGCACGATCTGCTGGCACTGCACTCACGTGCGGCGGCCTTCATCGACAGCCTGCCGTCCGAGATCCCCGGAACCGAGTTCCACGCTGACTTCGACTTCGCTGCCCATGACGCCGACCTCGTCTCACTCCTCGATGTCCTTGGCGTCTTCAACGACAAGGGGCGCTACCACGACCTGGACACGGTGCTCGGCACGGCCAGCGCGGACACAGACTGGGCGGCCAGGCTGAACGCGATGGAGTGGGCGTTCGTCACGCTGGATCCTCGGTGGCAGGAGCTGCCCCACGACCCGCACCGGATCGCGGCTCGGCAGAGCGCGTTCGCCGTACACCTGACGTATCTGGTGCAGCGCTTCGTGAGGGCGGTCGGAAGGCTCTGTGCGCGTGGGCATCTTGGGCCAGAGGGCAAGAGCAACGCGGTCCGACTGCTGAAGTGGGCCATGCTCAACGATGAGCGCCTCCGAGCGCCGGTACAGATCCTCGCTGAGAGCGAGTGACCCTCCCGGGGTACCGTTGGCTCTTGGCCGGTCGGCGCTGTCCAGCAGGATCGCGAGTGGCACACTGGCCGCCAAGCCCAACTGACCAAGAGGGGCCCCTCTCCTTTGTCCTCTCCCCGCACCACGCTTCGCGCGGGGAGAGGAGATCTGTTGCGGCGCGTCTGCAGGTGAGGTCGCCATCCATGCCCTCCCCCCCACGAAGTACCACCCACCTCTCCCCGACGAAGTCCCCATCTGTGTAGGAGGACGCCGCGAATGGGCCGGTGGATCGAGAGAACAAGCGACGAAGCGCTCGTGACCCGGGCCCAACTCGGGGACGTCGAGGCCTTCGACGAACTCGCCCGGCGCTACCGGCCGGCGATGACGATCACGGCTCTCGGCGTGCTGCGCGACCGCGACCAAGCCTCCGACGCCGTCCAGAACGCGCTCCTCGACGCCTATCGCGATCTGCCTTCCCTTGAGCGGCGCGCCGCCTTCGGCGCGTGGCTCCGCACCACCACCTTGCGGCAAGCCTACCGAGCCCTCCGCGCCGAGAAAGCACGGCCCGGGGACGTCGACTACCTGGACCTCGCTCTCACCCTCGCCTGTCCCGGACTGCAGCCGGACAGCAGCGCGGAGCGGCGCGAGACCGGCCGGCTTGTTCATGAAGCCCTCGCGCGCATGTCCCGAGCCGACGCCGACATCGTCCGCATGCGCTACCTCGAGGACGTGCCCGTCGACCGCATCGCCGCCTACCTCGGGCTCACCCGAGAGGGCGCCAAGTACCGACTCAAGCGCGCGACCGCCCACCTGCGCCGCGCGCTCCGTCTTCTCATGGAGGGAGACCCGAACGATGAGCCAGTGGACCCCCAACCCCGACGAGGACGCCGTCGAACTGCCGCGCTCGCCTGAGGCGGAGAACGGCTCCTCACTCGCTGTACGCCGCCCCGCGCATCTTGCGGAACGAGAGGAGAGCACGATGGAAGCTCCCGAGAGAGAGAAGATCACCAAGGCGCTAAGAACGATCGAGCGGCGCCTCACCCACGCCCTGCACGGCCCGCCGATGGAGGGCACCGACCAGGGTACGGCGTACCTCGTGAATCAGGTCCGCGCCATCCGCGCGCTTCTCGCCGAGCACGACCCGACAGTGGCCGTCCTATTCCCCGAACTGCCCGACGGGCTCTCGCTCGCCGAACTCGCCATCATCGCCGGGCAACTTGCCGAGTACGCGAGCGAGAACGGCGAGGCCGCGCCGGCGAGAGGGGTTGGCTCCCTACACGGGCAGGAGCGCACCGTGAACCTGACCGTCTCGATCGGGGACGGCGTCGTGTTCGGTGAGGAGGCCGGCGAGGGCATCGGCGGCCTCATCAAGAGCGCCGTCGAGAAGGCCGCCCAAGAGGCCGGAGCCGACTGCATGAATGTCTCCATCGACATCGGGGATGGGGTCGTCTTCTCCGTGCCGAAGCTCGACGGGATCGGCGAGATGACGCGCAAGGCCGTCAAGAAGGCCATGGAGGGCCTCTCCGGGTGCTGCGAGGACGGTGAGCGCAGGATCACGGTTCGGATGGACTCCGGCGACTGCCGCGGCGGGGACGACGAGGCCTAACACGGTGCAGCCCCGCCCGCGTCCGGGCGGGGCCGCAGTCCGACCAAGGCAGGGAACGCGCGCTTCGGCCCGAATGCCGCCCTATGACCCCTGTCCGAGCCATCTGCTTTGACCTCTACGGCACCCTCAACATCTACGGCGACGACGAGGCGGGGTGGGACGCCTTCGTCACCGAGCTGCACGCGGGCTTCGCGTCGCACGGCCTCGCGATGGACGCGCCCGCCTTCCGCGAAGCCTTCGCCGACTTCCGCGCTCTCCCCGAGCCCCCCGTGGCGGGCGACGGCCTCACCGTTTTTGAGCGGCGCGTCGACCGACTCGCGCGCAAGGTGGGGCTAACGCTTTCCGCGGAGGCTCTCCACGATCTCGCGCCGCGTCCGATCGAGGCCTGGCACGACCACATCCTCCCCGACCCGGAGGCGGAGCGCGTGTTGGCCGACCTGCGCGGACGCTGCTCCCTTGCCCTCGTGTCGAACTTCGACCACGGCCCGCACGTCCACGCCCTGCTCGACGCGATGGATGTGCGCCGGTTCTTCGCGGCCGTCGTCGTCTCCGGCGACATCGAGGTTCGCAAGCCCGACCCGGCCATCTTCGAGCATGCGCTCCGAGCCCTCGGCGCGCGCCCCGAGGAGACCGTCCATGTGGGCGATGACTGGGAGTGCGACGTCCTCGGCGCGCGCGCGGCCGGCATCCGCCCCGTGTGGCTGGACCGCGACGGCCTCGGCGGGCATGACGACGCCGAATCCATCCGCCGCCTGAGCGACCTCAGCGCCCTGATCCGGTAAAAGCGACCGGCGGGCCACCGCGGGGCCGGGCAGGGGAGGGGGCATGCCTCCGAGAATGATCCGTGGACTTGAGGCTAACTGGTTGGGATCCGCACCCGACTGTGGGAGGACTTCCCGGAGGCGATGCGTGACGCGCTCGCTCGCCACGATGAAGCCCTGAGGAGCGCCATCGAGTCCACGGGCGGCGCCGTCTTCAAGACGGGCGGCGACGCTTTCTACGCCGTATTCGCTCGGGCCAGTGACGCGGTCGCGGCCGCCTTGACGGGCCAACTCGCTCTAGGCTCGGGCGATTGGTCCGCAACGGGTCCGCTCCAGGTCCGTATGGCACTTTGCACTGGGGAGGCCTCCGTTCGAGGAGAGGACTACTTCGGGCGCCCACTCAACCGTTGCGCCCGAATCCTCGACGCGGCGCACGGCGGCCAGATTCTCCTCTCCAGCACGACCGCCAAGCTCGCGCTGGGTTCGTTGCCCCAAGGGGCGTCTCTGAGCGACCTCGGTGAGCACCGTCTGCGCGATCTCGCCGAGACCGAGCGCATCGCCATGCTGGTACACCCAAGCCTGCGATCGGTGTTCCCTCCGCTCCGGGACCTGGTTGCCTATCCCAACAACCTCCCTTCGGTTGCCTCGACGTTTGTTGGGCGGGCGCGTGAGATCGCGGTCGTCAAAGGCCTACTCGAACGCAACAGGATCGTGACGCTCGCGGGGCCCGGGGGCTGCGGCAAGACGCGCCTTGCTCTCCAGGCGGCGGTGGAGTCCCTGGACGCTTTTCCGGACGGCGTCTGGTTTGTGGACCTCGCCCCGCTCTCGCGAGGCGCCCTGGTGACCAACCAGCTCGCCTCCGTCCTCGGTCTGCGTGAGGAACCCGCGAGGAGCGCCGAGGACGTCGTCGAGGCGCAACTGCGCGACAAGGCCACCCTCGTGATCCTCGACAACTGCGAGCACCTTATCGACGCATGTTCGTCGCTTGCGGGTCGCCTCGTTGACGTCTGCTCACAGATAAGAGTGCTGGCCACGAGTCGCGAGGAACTGCGGGTGCCCGGAGAGCGCGTGTACCGCGTTCCTCCGTTGTCGACCCCACCGGAGGGCCCCGTCGCTCTGGAGGACGCTCGGGCCTGCGAGGCGGTCAGCGTCTTCGTGGACCGAGCCAGCGCCGTCCGGCCTGGCTTCGAACTCACCGAGGACAACGCGGCCGCGGTCTCGGAGATCTGTCGGCGTCTGGACGGGATCCCTCTCGCTCTGGAACTCGCCGCCGGCCGCGTTAAGGCGCTGTCCCCCGAGGCCATCGCGGCGCGCCTGGATGATCGCTTTCGCCTGCTGCGCGGTGGAAGCCGAACCACGCTGCCTCGGCAACAGACGCTTGAGGCCCTCGTCGACTGGAGCTACGAACTCCTTGGGGACGCCGAAAGGCTGCTTTTCCGCAGGCTCTCCGTGTTCGCCGGGAGCTTCGATCTGAATGCCGCCGAGGCCATCTGTTCGGACTCGGCGCTTTCGGAGTGGGACGTCCTCGACACAATCGTGGGGCTCGTCGAGAAGTCTCTGATTGCGCCTGAAGGGACCGAGGCGGAGTCTCGCTACCGTCTCCTCGAGTCGCTGCGCCACTACGGTCTCGGCAAGCTGGAGTCCGCCGGCGAGTCCAATGACGCCTACCGCCGACACTTCGACTACTACGCAGGCCTGGTCCGCGACTCCTCCGTGGGACCAGCCCGACAAGACGCCCGGATCGACCGCGAGCACGATAACATCCGTTGCGCCCTGGAGTGGGCGACGATGCGAGAGCCCGAGCGCGCGCTGGAACTCGCATGCGAGCTGGCGCCCTTCTGGGAGACGCGCGGGCACTGGAGTGAAGGGGTCCAACGACTTCTGCAAGCTCTTGGTTCAGCCGTCGACGGGCCGGAGGCTCTGCGCGCCCGAGCGAACATGCACATTGGCGGCCTCACGAGCCAGCAGGGCGACATGGCGACCGCGTGGGACCGGCTCCAGCGCGCGTTGGCCGTCTTCCGCGTCAGCCAGGAACCTGATGGAGCTGCGGCGTGCCTCTATCTGATGGGCAGCGCAGCGCGCTTCCAGGGCCGGATGGAGGATGCGCGCCGGCTTCTCGAGGAGGCGCTCTCGGACTATCGGGCCGCTTCCGACGCCAAAGGAACGGCACGGGTGCTGGGCGAACTCGCGATGATCGCTTTCGACGAGCGGCGGCTCTCGGACGCCCGCGCCCTCTGCGAGGAGAGCCTCGCCGGCTACACGACGATTGGCTCGCCCGATGGGACGGCTTCCGCACTGTTGCGCCTCGGGCACATCGAGCTTGCGGAGGGACATCCCGAGGCCTCCGCGACTCGCTTCGCGGACGCCCGCGACCTGCACCTAGCCCTGTCGAATCGTCAGCTCGTGGCCGCGGACCTGCACGGTCTCGCGCTCGCTATGGAACAGCAGGGCCGCGCCGAAGAGGCCCAGGCCGGCCTCGACGAGGCCTTGCGCCTCTACACCGAGATCGGTTACCCCTGGGGAACCGCCGCCGTCCTGTGCGATTTGGGGCGCCTCGCGCGGTCTGAGGGCGATGCGCGCTCCGCTGCGGCCATGTTCCAACAGTGCCTCGCGATCAACCGCGATCTTGGCAGCCGCGAAGGCGCTGCCTACGCCCTGCACGGCCTTGTGAGCATTCTGGCTTCGGCTGGTCTCGACGCCGACGCCGCGCGCCTGTGCGGCGCCGCCACCCATTGCGAGGCCAAGCTCCAGATCACCGACAGTGTTGAGCGAGAGATGACGCCGGCGTGCGCCGTCGCGCGCCAGCTTGCGGAGCGCCTGGGCGCGGAGGTCTTCGCCCGCGCGCGCGAGAGCGGGCGGCAGATGGACCTCGCCCAGGCGGCGGCACTGGCGGCGGCCGCCCTCTCACGCGTCCCTTAGCGCCCATCGCGATGCGCCCCATGGCGGGCGGCGCGTCACCGTGATGGGGGCGCGGGCGCTCTGAAGGACCGTCGCGAGTTGCGTGGAACTGCCAGTTCAGCAACCCCTATGCACCTCGGACTCTCAGGAGGCTGACTGATGTCCAGACCAATCGGATCAGTGCTCGTGCCGCTGGCGGCGCTCGGCGCCTTGGTCGCCGTCACCGGGACAGGGTGCGGCGGAGCGGCCGGGGGGGCGGCCGATGGCGACACGATCGCGCCGCCCGACGAACTGGGGACGGGCACGATCACGGGGTCGGTGGTCGACGCGAGCGATACGAGCCTTGCCATCGGCAACGCCTAGTTGCATGTTCCCCGCGCGAGCGTGGCGAGCGCCTACTCGCCGGCCTATCTGCGGGCTGTGAACTACGCTCACACTCACAGCGCCGAAGACGGCACATACAGCCTGGAGAGCCTTCCGGCCGGCCGACTGACGATGGTTGTCGCCCCCCCGGCCGACTCGGGCTACTCGGGGCTCACCATCGAACTCGACGTAGCGGAGGGCGCCAACGTCAGCATACGGGTGACTCTCGCGCGAGCGGACCTCGCCGAGCAGATCACGGCCATCACCGTCGACCCACCGAACGTCACCGTTCCGCCGGGAGCCACCCAGCAGTACACGGCGACCGTGGTGGGCGCCGGAGGAGCCACGCTCGACCTGGCTCCCATCTGGATGACAACCGGCGGCGCCGGCGCCATTGACGAGAACGGGCTCTTCACAGCCGGAACCGCCGAGACGAACGGCGCCATCCTGGCCGTCGTGGCGACCTACTCCGGCAGCACGACGGTAGTCGTGGAGAGGGACAACGCGCCTCCGGCCGTCGCTCTGAGCGTGGCCCCGACGAGCGGCGTTCCTCCACTCGACGTAACCGCCGCCGCGACGGCCATCGACAGCGACGGGACAATCGCTTCCGTCGACCTGGACTGGGGCGACGGCAGCGCCCACTACACCGGGACGTCTTTCCCCGCGAACCAGGCGCACACGTACTCCGCCGTCGGCAGCTACACGGTCACGGCGCTGGCGACGGACGATGGGGGCGCCACCGGCTCGGCGACGTCAGTTGTCCAGGTGAGTGCGGTGCCGAACGACCCGCCGACGTGCAGCTTGAGCGTTTCGGCCGCGTCGGGAGAGACGCCGCTGGCAGTCACATTCGGCGGATCGGGTTCCGACCCCGATGGGACCATCGTGTCATGGACGCTCGACTACGGCGACGGCTCAGCCTTCTGGACGGGATCGTCCGCGCCTTCCGGGCTCGCCCACACGTACGACAGCTCGGGCACCTCTGTCTCCCGCCTCACCGTCGTGGATGACGGCGGCGCCTCCGGCAGCGCGGTGCAGACCGTCACGGCCTACAACCCGGGGTGCTTGCCTCCATCGGCGTCCCTGACGGCGAGCCCAACGTCAGGCGCGGCCCCCCTTACCGTGTCCTTCTCGGGGACTGGAG
>CAZCER010000235.1:0-7681 GCA_964497385.1 uncultured Armatimonadia bacterium
GTGCAAGAAGGCGCGCGCGGCGCTGGCCTGGTCGATCAGCCGGACCTTCGCAAGCGGCTCGTCCGTTCGGGTGTCCCAGTGCTCCGGGTAGCGCCCGTTCGCGTCGCGCGCGTCGCGATGAAGAGCCGCCAGAGCCTCGAGGACCACCGGAGTGAACTCGCCCTCGCCGGTGCGCTTATCGACGGCGAGAAGCGCCTCCGCCAGGAGGTGCGCGAAGGCGGCTCCGTCGCGGAAGGCCCCTGTCTCGGGATCGCGCCAGCGCTTCACGGCCGCTCGCGCCATCTTCTCGGCAAGCCCGAGAGAGCGGACGGCTTGGTCGGGCTCCTCGGTCTCGGACCTGGCCGCGAGAGCGTGCAGCGTCAGGGCGGCGTTGTAGGACCACTTCGTCTTCTCGATCGAGCCGTCGAGGCGCATGTTGTCCCAGATCAGGCCGTCCTCGGGGTCGCACAGGTTGGCGAGGGTCCAGTCGATGAGCGCGTTCGCGGCGTCGAGATGCTCGGGCTTGGCTGTGCGCTGGTGGAGGCGGTAGGCCGCGAGCGCGGCGGGGGCGTTCGAGCACGCGTTCTTCGAGGCCTTGTCGGACTCGCGCCAGTAGACGCCGTCACCGAGGCGCTCGTCCCGACCGCTCACTACGAAAGCCATCGTCCGCTCGGCGCGGTCGAGGTCGGCCGGATCCCCGAGGATCGAGTGGCTCTCGAGCAACGCGAGGACCATCCACTCGTTGTCATCATAGTAGCGATCCACGGGCTTGGGGCAGGGCAGGACGTCGTAGCCCGGAACCGGGCCTGCGGTGTTCCAGTACACATCGAGCGCGTCGACGTACTCTCTGAGCGCCGGCCTCCAGGATGGGTCGCTCGCGGCTGCGGCGTTCAGGGCGGAGAGCGCCACTCCGCATCCCCACATAAAGGCGGGCCCGCTCGGGCCATCCTCTTCGGACCAGCCATCCGCGTAGAGACGCCGGTCGGGTAGATAAAGGTCGGCCCGAAGCGCGCCAAGAGCCTCGTCGCCCCACCGCGCGAGCGCGGCGGCGTCCATCTCCGGCGCGCCGGAGAACGCCAGGCCCGCGCTCACCACCACAAGATGCCCGATCATCGCCAGTCGCCTCCTGCCGTCGCCCCGGCCCCTCTCTCTCCTCCGACGGACGGAAGCGCCATTCGGATCGCGCGACCGTCCTGCGAGATCGAGAGCGACCCTCCGTGCGCCCGCGCGACATGTCGCGCGAGCCAGATGCCGATGCCCAACCCGCGAGCTTCTCCGGCCGCGAGGAACGGGCGGAGCGCGCGACGTCGAATGCGTGACGGCATGGCCTTGGCGAGTCGCACCTCGATGGCCGCTCCGTCCTCGGCGGGACCTGCGTACACCTCGATGCCCTCGGGGGAGACGGCGGCCGACGCCGAAAGAAACGCGTCAAGCGCGCGCCCGATTACGGCCGGGTCCGCGGAGCACGGCGCGGGCGGCGAGGGCGGCGCGAGAATGATCGGCGTGGCCCCCGCGAGGGCGCGGACGCGCTCGGCGGAGGCGGAGAGGGCCCCGGACAGGTCGCACACCTCGGGGTGGAGATCGGACGGATCGAGGCGCGCGAGAGCGGAGGCCAGGAGTTCGTCCATGCCTTGCGAGAGTTCGGCGGTGTGCTGCAGGAGGGCCGCGCTGAACTGCCGCAGAGTGGCCGGGTCGGCGTCAAGGTTGTGCGCGATGGCGGCCGCGTAGTCGCGGATCGCGCGAAGGGGCGCGTCGACCGCGAGGTCGACGGCCTGCGCGAGTCGCCGAACGCCTTCATCGCCGTCGAGGGCTGGGTCCACGATCCGGGTGAGCACGCCGTCGCGACCGCCTGGTCCGAGCGGCACGGCCTCAATCTCCCACTCGCTTGCCCCATCCTCGTGGGCGTAGACGCCCGGCCGGCCGCTCATCGCGGCGGCTTCGGCGGCGTCGGAGAGCATCCCGAGCAGCACGAGGTCCTCGCCGAGCACCTGACGGGCCCCCTCATTGCGGCGGAGCACATCACCTTGAGGAGACACCAGCGCGAGCGGCTCGCGCACCCCGTCCAGGAGCGCCCCGATGGGGTCGGTCTCGGCCGCGAGGCGCGAGGCGACGACCGTAGAGACGGCCACGTGGACCACGGCTACGTCCTCGTCGCCGAAACGCCCCCCCGCCTTGCGGTCGAGCGCGATGATCACGCCGGCAAGCACCTCGCGGAAGTACACGGGTGCGACGAGGATGGAGGCGGCCCCGAGGCGGCGCGTCAGGGAGGCGTCGAGGCGGCTGTCCTCCGCCATATGGGCGGCGAGCACCGGCCGGCGGGCTCGAACCGCGGACTGAACCAGCCCGGAGCGAGCCAGGTCGTCGGCGACGGCGAGCTTGTCCGGCGGCATGTCAAGGGGGGGCGCGTCGAGCGTCAGCGTCCCGTCGGCGGCGGGTCGGTAGAGCAAGATGTGCCGAGCCCGAATGAGCGTTCCAAGCACGGCGGCCAGATCCGAAAGCGAGGCGCTCTGCTCGGAGGCCGTCGTGGGCAAGTCCGCGAGCGCGGAGATGCGCGGTCGCGCGGACTCGAGGCACTGGACCATCGCGACGCAGATGCCCGCTCCCGCGCCCATCACGGAGACGGCGAACGCGTAAGCGACAATCTCGGCTACGCCGTCGGTGGGCGGAGCGGCGGCAAGCAAGCCGGCGGCCGCGAGAGCGACGACGCCGGCTGAGGCGCGCGGAGCGACAACCCACGCGGAGATCATCGGCGGCAGCACGGTGACGGCGAGAAGGGGACTGCCGGCCCCGCCGGACAGGTGCACCACGGCGGAGGCCGCGATCACGTCGAGCACGGCGGTCAGGGGCTCGTAAGCAAGTCGCGCGAGACGGCAGAGGAGCGCCACGACGAGGTTGAGAGCGATCGCCGCGCCGAAGAGGGCGGCCGCGGCGGCAATCCCCTT
Source organism: uncultured Armatimonadia bacterium (assembly GCA_964497385.1). Taxonomy (GTDB): domain Bacteria; phylum Armatimonadota; class Zipacnadia; order UBA1398; family UBA1398; genus CAZCER01. The sequence continues at coordinate 2,922 of CAZCER010000235.1, forward strand.
GCCAGGCTCCAGCAGGGCCACCGCGACGCAGGCAAGGATAAGGACAACCAGTCGCGTTGCCCGCATGCGAGCGGGTCGCGCCAGTTCAGGTCTCAAGGGGCCCGCCCCCCCACGGCGCGCCGCGTCCGTGTCGGCGCGGGGCCGGTCGGGACGCGCGTCGCGAGTTCGTGTGAGCGGTCAGCCGGCGGAGCGGAGCGGCCGGCGAGGATCGGCGCACCGTCGGGGATCAGCGTCCTCCGCGCCGGCGACCCTCGCGCCTGCGCACCTGGCTGATCCGCTGTTGGCTTCGCTTCATGAAGTCCGAGAGCTTCTCATCGAGGTCGCTGGAGACGCGCGAACGGCCGCGGTTGGCGCTGTCGCGGGGGCGGTCCTGCGGCGGCGGCTCAAGAGCCTTGAGCGAGAGTTCGAAACGGCCCTGGTCGTTCACGCCGAGCACCTTGACGGTCACCTCGTCGCCTTCGCGGAGATGCTCCTCAACCTCGCGTACGTACGAATGCGAGATCTCGGAGATGTGGACGAGTCCGACCTCACCCTCGGGGAAGCGCACGAGCGCGCCGATCTTGAGGAGCTTGAACACGGTTCCTTCGGCAATCGCGCCGATCTCAATACTCATCTAGGGGTCGTGCTGCCCACCTTTCGGACATCGAAGAACACCGCGCGTTCATACGCGGCTGGATGCTGCGCGGCGTCGCGCGCGCAGCGTAGGTCGTTAGGAGTTGCAAGTATAGCCGGGCGTCCATGCGCGCGTCAAAGAAAGCGCCAAACCCGAGAGCCCGTCCGGAGGTTCCGAGACATGGGTTGAGGCCGCACGGCGTGGAAGCCGAGGATGACGTCCCTCCTGCGCGAACGCGGATGCAGGCTCCTGGTCGGACCTCGGCCGCGCGGTGTCCGGGGCTCGGATGTCACTGTGCGGGTAGAAGGGAAGATGTCGCGGATGCACCTAAGCACTGCACGCTGTCTTGTGGTCGCGGCCCTCGCCGTCGGGCTCGCCGCTCTCGGCGCTCACCTGGGATGCACCTCCGGAGGCGGGGGCGCGGGGGGCGCGGTGGTCCTGACGTACGGCCAACCGAACAGCCCGCTCCTCGAACGCATCGCGGAGTGGGCGACCGTCCAGCCCTACGCGGAGAGTCAGGGGCTCGCCGGATGCGCCCTGCTTCTTGTTGACGGCGACGATGTCACCGGAGAACTGCTGGACGAGGAACTGATGGTCGACGAGGCGCTCGGCGCGGGCGTGCCCGTGCTGGTTCTGGACGCGCGCGAAGAGCACAAGATGGCCGGGGCTCTTCGCGAACTCACGGGCGTGGCGACCGGGGGGGAGAGCTACGGGTACCTCATCGAGCGGGAGACCGTTCCGGGCGCGCGGGACCACCATCGCATCGTGGACCTGTCTTGGCCGGACGGAGCGACCGAGTTCACGACCGCGTACGCCGGCTCCGAAAGCGAAGGACAGGAGACGGACGAAGAGATCGTCGAGGGCTCCGGCGTGGAGGCCTTCCTCGCGATCGACGCTCCGGAGTGGGTTTATGACGTATGGAGCGAGGAGGTCCGTGCGTTCGTCTCCGGAGAGCACTCCGTGCAGACCCGACAGGCCAGCGGGGAGTACGATCCCGCCGCATGGACCAACGCGGAGCGCATGAAGTACACCCACGCGACGATCCAACACCGGGCCTGGGAAGAGATGCCTCTTCTGAACGCGAGCAAGACGCCTTCCCCGACGCCGGCGCCGCCCACGGCGAACACCTCGAAAACCCAACTCCTTTCGTCGTACGAGAACTACACGGTGTACGCGTTCCTTTGCGAGTACGAGAACGCCGCCGCCGAGTACCGCATCATCATCGTCCAGGACGGGCAGTTTTCGCCCTCCTCGGGATCCGCGCTCTTCGACAACGGCCAGAAGTACTACTACTGGTATCAGACGGCGTACCACACATCGGTTAGCCCCGCCTCTTCGGCGGTGGAACTCCTCGAGGCGTCCCCGCTCACCGCGGTCGGGGTCGCGAGCGTGACGGACACGACGGACACCACGATCGGCACCAAGTGGAACGTCGGAGGGACTCTCAGCCCGGACGGTCTCTCCATCACGGGCGGGTACGAGAAGTGGCGGACCGACTCCATCGGCTCCTCCGTAACGCGGCAGGTCACCGACTGGAAGCTGAACCAGACCTCGACCTTCGGCCAGAACGTCAATGTGCAGTGGTCCTACGGCATGAACACGCCCTATGACGGGTTGTCGAGCATCGCGGCGAAGCCGATCACAGGCGCGCAGCTTTCGGCCGGCTCGAAGTCAAGCATGGGCTTCCACGCCACCTCGATCTGGCGTGTGCCCAAGCAGACGAGCGGCGCGGCCCCCGTGGTCACCTTCAACCTGGTGCGGCGGCATGTGGCCCAAGCGTCGTTCTACTTCGTGTTCGACATTGGCATTGCGCGGGGTGCGGTGCCCGCCGTGTTCAGCGTCGATCAGGTCGTGTACCCGGCCGGTACGAGCCCCGACGAGGGTTCCGTGGGCGCGGGGACGATCACGGTCGACCTCGCGAACGTCCCCACTCTCGACTACATCGAGAGCGCGAACTAGCCCGCCGATCGGCGCGTCCCCCGGCCGCCGGCGGTCGGTCGGGGGAACTTGTCCCGCCGGCGGCCGTCCCTGTACACTAGTAGAACCATCCGCCAGGCGCGGAACCGATCGGAATCCGAGGAGTGAGTCCGTATGTCACGTACGCTGGGTATCGCACTGCTGGGGCTCGTTCTTGTTGTCGCGCTGGCCGGAGTGGGCTGTTCCTCGGGCGCGCCGAATCCTGACGGCACGGACAACCCGGGTCAGGAGACCAATCTCTCCGGCGTGACGCCTCAGAGCGGCGCCGTCACCGAGGACCAGGTCGCGGGAGCGTCGCTGGGCGCCGTGAACGTCACGGTCACCGACTCCGAGGGCTCGCCCCTGTCGGGCGTCTCGGTCTATCTCACGCCATCGGCCATGCAGAACGAACTGACGGATTACCCGACCGCCCAGACCGACAGCCAAGGTCAGGCCGGCTTCCGCGGCGTCCCGCTTGTCGGCAACTTGCGCGTGGTCGTGCGGCTGTCGGACACGGAGACCCTGACGCGCTCGGTGGGCACCGTGACCGCGGGGAACATCAACAGCGTCGTCGCGCAAGACAACTGACGCTCGTGAGCGTACACGCCGCCGTCGCGGGAGTGCTCGCGCGGTTCTACGAGAGACTCGACAGCGAAGCGCGGGACCTGGAGAGCCGGGACCCGCGCTTTCGTTGTCCGTCGCCGTGTTCCGCGTGCTGCGTCGCGAACACGTTCGTGGTGACGGGCCTCGAGTTCGGCCATGTGTGCCTCTGGGTTCTAGAGCGCGTCGACGCCGCCACGCGCGCCGACCTCATTGCCGTCGCCCGCCGGCAGGTGGACGGGTGGACGGTTGAGGACGCGCTCCGTTTGGAGCTGGGCCTCGAGGAGGACCCTGAGCGCGCCCCGAAACACCCGTGCCCGCTGCTTCTGGACGGGCTCTGCCGGGTGTACCCGGCCCGCCCGAGCACCTGCCGGCTGTTCGGGCGCAGCCGCTACGCCTCGGGCGCCCTGAACGTCTGCGACCTCATCGCGGCCGCGGCGGGCGAGGGGCCCGAGCCTGAGCGCCTGCCGGTCGTCGAAGAGCGCTCCCGGGTGCTGGTGTCGATGCTGGTGGACGCGCTCCCGGAGCGCGACCTGGAGGCGCTCGACGCTCTCACGGGCGTCGCGACCATCCCGCACTTCATCGCCGAGACCGAGTTCGATCCCGAGCGCGTGGCTGACGTGTGCGTGCCTCTCTCGGTGTAGCGGGCTCCCTGGCTTCGGCGATCGAGGGGATCCAATCCTCCGTCCGACGCGCGGTGGTCGCCGAGGCGCGGCGAGGAGCAAGTGGACCCGCGCGCGGTTGACTGAATAGCCGGCGAGACACGACAATGGCCGCGGTGGCGCTCGATCGGCCGGTCCGCGTTGTGGGCGTTCGCCCCGAACCGTCGCCCCGCGATGACTGGCGGGGTTTGGCTTTGCGGGCCTTGGATCCAGGAGGACGGTACATGCCCAGAACGATCACGTTCATCCGCGGCGACGGCACGGGTCCGGAACTCGCCGACGCGACGGCTAAGGTGCTCCAGGCCTCGGGAGTCGACATCGAGTGGGACTGGCAAGAGGCGGGCGTCGATGTCCTGGAGACGGCCGGCACGCCGCTTCCGGACGCCGTTCTCGAGTCCATCCGCAAGAACAAGGTCGCGATCAAGGCCCCGATCACCACGCCGGTCGGAACCGGCTTCCGCAGCGTCAATGTGGCCCTCCGTCAGACGCTCGGCCTGTACTCCTGCCTTCGTCCATGCAAGAGCTACGAAGGCGTGCGCTCGCGCTACTCGGACATCGACCTCATCCTCGTCCGTGAGAACACCGAAGGCCTGTACGCCGGGATCGAGTTCGAGGAGGGCAAGCCGGAGACGGGCGAGTTTCTCGACTGCGTGGAGCGCCTCAACGGCCGCAGGATCCTCCCCGACTCGGGCGTCTCCCTCAAGCCGATCTCCCGCACCGCGACGCGCCGGATCGTGACGTGGGCGTTCGAGTACGCGCGGGCGAACGGCCGGCGCAAGGTGACGGCGGTGCACAAGGCCAACATCTGCAAGTTCTCGGACGGCCTCTTCCTCGCGGTTGCGCGCGAAGTGGCCGAGGAACACCCCGATATCGAGTTCGAGGACCGAATCGTCGACAACATGTGCATGCAGCTCGTGCAGAAACCCGAG
>CAZCER010000236.1:0-601 GCA_964497385.1 uncultured Armatimonadia bacterium
ATGCGATCCAGCAAAACGCCGAGGCCTCTGAGGCGCGGCAAGACTCTCGATGATTAGGGTGAGAGCATGCAGGACGGAAAACACGTCATCCTCTGTGTAGACGACGATCAGGACATCCGAGACAGCATGGAGCTGTTCCTCAAGGCCCAGGGGTACGAGCCCGTCGTCGCCGGCTCCGCCGAGGCCGGACTCAGGGCCTGCAAGGACCGCAAGCCCGACCTCGTCATCGTCGACCTCATGATGGAGGAGATCGACTCCGGCGCCGGCCTCGTCAAGGAACTCAAAGCACTCGGCTGCCAGGCCCCCGTCTTCCTGCTGAGTTCGGTCGGCGACAGCCTCAACATGATGGCCGACTACACCGAACTCGGGCTCGACGGCGTGCTCCAGAAGCCCGTCAACTTCGACGCTCTCCTCGCCATTCTGAAGGAGAAGCTGAAGTAGATCGCCTCTGCCCCCCTCTCCCCGTCAGGCATCCGCGCGGTGTCTGCCCTCTCCCCGCGCGAAGCGTCTGCGGGGAGAGGGTGCGGGAGAGGGGCCCCGCTTGGTCTCTTGAACGGACGCTCCGGGCGTGAGGAACGAGCGCCAGGGGCCCCGTCCGGCC
>CAZCER010000236.1:611-7603 GCA_964497385.1 uncultured Armatimonadia bacterium
AGTTCAGACGTGTGCTCTTCCGATCTGGGGCCCCGTCCGGCCCAGTACCCGTGCGACCACGTCCCGCTCCCCTATCGTCGCCCTACCCTTCCCTCTCGCGCTCCTTGCGGCTGAGTTTCTCCATGTCCGAGGCAAGCTGCTCCGCGACTCCCTGCTTGCCGATCCCGCCCATCCGCCGGATCTCCTCGCGGTCCACGTACCCCATCCCCGCCTTGTGCCGGTGCTTGAGAAGCTGCTGGCGCTTCTGGGATTCCATGACCTCCTCGAAAGTCTCCATCCGCAACGCCTCCACGCCGGGAAGCCGCTCGAGCACGACGCGCAGCGTGTATCTGTGCGAGTCCAGCATCTGCCCCGGCGCCGTGTTGCGATGCATCTGCGTCCGGTGGATGCCGGGGATGTCCGCCGACTGATCGGCCCCGAGCGAGTTCGAGGTCGCGACAAAGGTCCCGTCCGACAGCTCGCTCTCCAGATCCACGGTGCGCAGGTCGCGAGGCAGAAGCCCCAGCCCCTGCAACGCCCCCATGAACCCGCGCAGCTTCACGTCGTACGCTCCCGCCGTCACCGTCCCGTTCTCCCCCACGAAGACGCGGATGAACGCTTCCGCCGACGGCATGGCCGCCTTTACCGTCAGGTTCTCGATGTCGGCAAGATAGATGAACCCAAGCCCCCCGAGCGTCTCCGTGACCCACTGATACCAGGCATGGTCCAGGTCCGCGAACTCCTCGGGACGCACCAGCCGGTACGCGTGCTCCTCGGAGTAGATCTCCTTCTGCGTCCGGAGCGCGTTGCGGGCCCCCCGCCTGCGCTGGACGCGCGCCGCGATGAACCAAGCGACCTGCACGAGGACGAGGGCCGCCAGGCCCCAGAGGCAGGGATGGGAGGAAAGCTGCATGGTTCACCCGCTCCTACTCGCTTGGCCGCGCCGTCCCTGGCGAATGCTTCGCTCGCCTGGCGAACACCCCTCCGAGGGTACCGCGGCTCCTCCGCGAAGGTTGGACGGTGATCGCATCGGGTAAACGGACCGTGGTGTGGGCGGTCGACATTCGGAGAGGAGCAACACGCATGGTAGTTCTCGCGCTAACGCTCTTGTTTGGTCAGGTCGCCGCCGGCGACAACCTGCTGGCCAACCCGGGCTTTGAGCAAGTCGATGGACGCACGAACATGCCTCAGGCATGGACGGTCACGAAGGGAGCGGGCGTCTCCGTCATCACGCAGGGCCCGCACGCGGGACGGCGCGCGATCCGGCTCGACGACACCAAGGCCGATGACCAGATCTCCTTCCAGTCCGACGCCGTGCCCGTCACGGCGGGCGCCGCCTACATGCTGAGCGGCTGGGTGCGCACCTCGGCCCAGACGGCGCCGACGTTCTACATCCAGTTCCACGCCGCGGACGGCACACGCCTCACGGAGCAGCACGCCCCCATCGCAGGCCCCACCGAGGGCTGGGTGCTCCTGCAGGCGCAGGGCACGGCCCCGGCGGGCGCCGTGACCGCGACCGCGCTGATCTACTCCGCCATCCGCGACACCGGAGCGTTCGACGCCGACGACCTCACTCTCGTCGAGGTTGGAGCCGAGGCCGCACCCAGGGGAGTCGACGCCCCCAAGAGATTGCACATGTTCGTGGACTCGGCCGACGTCGCGTCGCTCTCCGGCGAGGCGCGCCGCGTGCTGCACGCCCCGGCGTCCCGCGAGATCGCCGTGACCCTCGACAAGCCCTGGGAGGGGCCCCTCTCCGCGTACCCGACTGTCGTCATCACGCCGGACGGCGTGATCCGGCTCTACTACCGAGGCCTCCCCACAGTGGACGGCGCGCAAGTCACATGCGTGGCCGAGAGCCGTGACGGCGTTACCTTCACGAAGCCGAACCTCGGGGCTTTCGACGTGAACGGCACGCGCGACAACAACGTCGTCTGGATCGGCAACGAGTCGCACAACTTCTGCCCGTTCCTCGACACCAACCCGGACGCGACTCCCGAGCAGCGCTACAAGGCCCTGGGCGGCGCGCCCCTCAGCGCCTTCGCCTCACCCGACGGCCTGACCTGGACCCGCCTCGGCGACGCCCCGGTCATCACCGACGGCGCCTTTGACTCCCTCAACACGGTCCACTACAACGCCCGGCTTGGGGCATATGTCTGCTACTACCGCGACTTCCAAGACGGCGTCCGCACCATCCGCCGCACCACATCCACCGACTTCGTCACCTGGACGCCCGGCGAGTGGCTCACCTACGGAGACGCCCCAGCCGAGCACCTCTACACCAACGCCATCGTCAACTACCCGCGCGACCCGAACATCCTCCTCGGATTCCCGATGCGCTACATCGAGGAGCGCACCAAGTTCCCCGCCCACGGCCAGCCCGGCGTCTGCGACGGAGTCATCATGAGCAGCCGCGACGGCGTCGCCTGGGAGCGCTGGCGCGAGGCCTTCGTTCGCCCCGGACTCGACCCGAACAACTGGACCGAGCGCAACATCCAGATGGCCTACGGCATGGCCCAGACCGCGGCGGATGAGATCTCGCTCTACTGGCTCGAGAACTACCGGCACGGCGCCTGTCGCATTCGACGGGGCGTCGTTCGCCTCGACGGGTTCGCCTCGGTGTACGCCCCGATGGCCGGCGGAACGCTCGTCACCACGCCCATGCCCGTCACCGGCGCGAAGCTTCTCGTGAACTACAGCACCTCCGCGGCCGGATCGCTCGGCATCCAGATCTGCGACGAAGCCGGAAACCCGATCGAGGGATTCCAGAGCGAGACCCTCTTCGGGGACGAAGCGGCGCACGAGATGGTCTGGGCCGGCGGGAACCTCGCCGACCTCGTCGGACAGACCGTCACGCTCAGGGTGAGCCTCGCCGACGCGGACCTCTACTCGGTGATGTTCGCGGACTAGACCGCTCGCGACGCGATCCTCGGTCCCGCTCAGCCCAAGCAGCCGGCGGTGTGCGCCGGAGCGTCGAGGGGCGGGCGGGACCGAGACGGTCCGACTACCCGAGGTCGCCAGGCTCGGACCGAGACGGTCCGACTACCCGAGGTCGCCTCGGTTTGGTGTAGCATGAGGCCTGGCTCGTGAATACCGCCGTCTCCGCCCGACGCATGAGGAGGCGATCCTGGTGCCCGGCTCTTCAACCGACAGCGCGGCTCGGTTCCTCGGATGGCTAGACGAGTGGGTCGCGAGGCTTCCGACCGTCACCATGCGGAGCATCGTGGATGAGGCCGGCGGTCCGCGGCGCGTCTGCGTCGCCGCGAGCGACCTCGTGAACGGCTTCTGCGCCGAGGGCCCGCTCGCGAGCGCACGCGTCGCCGCGATCGTCCCGCTCTGCGCCGAACTGCTCACTCGGGCGCACGCCGCCGGCGTCCACGACTTCGTGCTGACGCGCGACGCCCACACGCCAGAGGCCGAGGAGTTCGGCGCCTGGCCCGCGCACTGCGTGACGGGTTCGGAGGAGTCCGAGATCGTCGCGGAGATCGCCGACCTCCCCTTCGCCGGCCTCTTTCGCGTCTTGGACAAGAACACGCTCAGTTCGTTCGAGGGCACGGGGCTTGGCAACGCTCTCGACGAGATGGGCGCCCTCCGCGCCGTCCTCTGCATCGGCGACTGCACGGACCTGTGCGTCTACCAGCTTGCGATGGGCTTCCGGCTGCGCGCGAACGCCCGAGGCGAGCCTCTCCGCGTGATCGTCCCCGCGGACTGCGTCGAGACCTACGACCTCCCGGTCGACGTCGCGGCCCGCATCGGCGCCCTACCGCACGACGCGGACCTCCTCCACCCTCTCTTCCTCTACCACATGGCTCTTTGCGGCTGCGACGTGGTCGCGAGCGTCACCGACTGACAGGAGGCCGCGCTGTGAGCAGGTTCGACGGCAGGCGTCTGGATCCCGACGTCTTCAAGCTTGACGTCGACCGCATGCGAGCCGGCTGGTACTCCGACAAGTACTTCGTGAACATCGCCTCCATCCTCGAGGCGCTCGACGACGAGGGCTTCCAGCTCGAGACCGACCACGGAGCGGTCGACGTCGGCAACCTGGAGGTCGAGGCTCAGTTCTTCTGCCGTCGCAGGCCCTCCGTCGTCGTCGCCGGCATCGACAAGGCCCTCGCGATGCTCAGGCTCTGCGCCGGCCGCGCCGAGCCGAGCGGGGCATGGGACGACGGCTGGAACCGCCTGACCGTCCACGCTCTCCAAGACGGGGACATCGTCGACTACGACGGCGACCCACTCCACGTGAAGCCGGTTCTCCGCGTGTGCGGCCCGTACCGGGACTTCGCGACGCTCGAAACGCCCATCCTCGGCTGCCTCACGCGCTGCACCAAGATCGCCACAAACGTCTTCCACACGGTGTCGGCGGCCCGAGGCAAAGAGGTCCTCTTCTTCCCCGCCCGCTTCGATGCGCATGAGGTCCAGGCCATCGACGGCTACTCGTACCAGATCGGCGTGAACGCCTACAACTACTGGGCCGAGAAGCAGGTGCCCCCGCGCATCTCCACGGACGCGCAGGGCGACTGGTGGGGCGCCGATGGCGGAGGCACGATCGCCCATGCCGCGATCGCCTGCTTCCTCGGCGACCTCAACGCCGCCATGCTTGCCTTCGCCCGCACGCGCCCCCCGGAAGTGCCTCGCATCGCCCTCGTGGACTTCACGAACGACTGCGTGGGCGAGACGGTCCGCCTCATGGAGGTCCTGTTCCGCGAGTGGGCGAGCCGCATGGAGCGCGGCGACGAGGCCGACGCCCGGCGTTACGTGCTCTACGCGGTGAGGGCGGACACGAGCGCCTCGATGCGCGACCAAAGCGTCCCGCCGCTCGGCGACCCGAAGCTCGACAACGGCGTCTGCCCGCGCCTGGTGCACGCCATGCGCGAGGCCATGGATCGCGCCTGGGCCGACTGGGATCTCCCGCCCGCCTGGCGCGACTGGGCCGAGCCCTGGTGCCGCTCGGTGAAGATCGTGGTCACCGGCGGCTTCACACCCGAGAAGATCGATCTCTTCGAGCGCCTCGGCGTGCCCGCGGACATCTACGGAGTCGGCTCGAGCCTGCTCTGGTCGCACGACTCCGACCACTCGGTCACCGACTTCACCGCGGACATCGTTCGCGTGAAACTGAATGGCGACTGGGTCCCGATGGCCAAGGCCGGCCGCCGCCCGTGCGACAACCCGATGCTGGAACAGGTGCGCTGACAACGACCCAAGGTCCGCCGTCCCTGAGCCGCCGGTCACGGGGTGTGATCGGCGTGACGAAGAGCGGCACACGAACTGAGCGGAGCCCTGATGCTAACTCACCACAGCCTCACTACCTCCTTTCGCGCCCTCGGCCTCGCCGCCGGCGACAAGGTGATGGTCCACTCCTCGCTTCGCAGTTTCGTTCGAGTCGAGGGCGGGCCCGAGACCGTGGTCCGCGCCTTGATGGAGGTCCTCTCCGACGAGGGCGTGCTCCTCATGCCCTCATTCAACCACGGTGCACCCTTCGCACCCGACGCCCCGGGCTACTTCGCGCCCCACGAGACAGCGACCACCAATGGCGCGATCCCCGAGACGTTCCGCAAGATGCCGGGCGTCCTACGAAGTCTCAACCCCACCCACGCCTACGCCGCGTGGGGCCGAGAGGCCGTGCGGTTCGTCGAGCGCCACCACCTCACGCTCACGATGGGGCCCGACTCACCGCTCGGGATGCTCGCCCGCGAGGGCGGGTACGCGCTTTTCCTGGGAACCAACTACGCCGCCAACACCTACAAGCACGTGGTCGAGATGACGCTCCGAGTCCCTTGCCTCGGCTACCGAACGGAGGAGATGCTCGTGCTTCTGCCGGACGGCAGGCGCGTGCTCCTCCGGACGTGGTCGTGGCGGGAGCGGGGCTGCCCGATCCAGGAGCCGCACCGGTATGTGAACGCGGAGATGGAGCGCCTTGGCCTCCACGAGCGCGGCCGCGTCGGTGAGTGCGAGACGACCCTCTTCCGCCTCGAGGACTCGTTTGGGGTGATGGCGGACCTGCTCGCATCCGGCGTGAACGGGCATCCGCCGTGCTCCGAGTGCCCGATCGGGCCCTCGCGCAGCCAGTTCACCGTCGAGTCCGACTGGGACTGGGAGATGGGAGCGCTGCGGCCCGACTCACCGTCGGTTACCGTTGGGCCGATGTGCTGGGTGCAGACGTAACCGCGGTGGCGGCTGACTTCGGGCGCGCGGTGACCACGTAGACGCCCACGCCCTCCTTGACGGCCAGGAACCGCACGCCGCCGTCGGGAGTGAACTCCGGGCCGCAGGGCAGTATCTGGTCGTAGACGGACGTCTCATGCCCATCCACCACCCCGATCGCCCCGCTATCGGTCTCGGCCGCGCAGAAGAACACCCCGGTGGGACCGAACCCCTCCACGCCTGCCACGATGCTCCGGTAGGGGCCGCTGACATCACCGTTCAGGCACACGTAGGTCTCGTCACCGCGACCGGCCATGTAGGCGTACGATGCGCCGTCAGGGCTGAACAGAGGATGGCCGTCGCCGAAGCCATCGTAGACCGGAGTGCGCTCGCCGTCCATGACGAGGAAGTCGTCGTTGCCCTCGTGGGCGCCGTAAGCGATGGCGTCAGACCCGGGGCGGAAGTGAGGGGTGCCGCGGAGGATGCCGTCTAGCGCCGGGCCCAGGTCGCCGTCCACGAGGTTGTGCCACTTCCCGCCCCGCTCGACCGCGAACGCCACGTGGGCGCCGTCGTCGCTGAACGCGCCGAAGCCCACAGCACCATAGGGACCCCAGCGCTCCTCGCCCACAACGACGAACCACGCCTCGCCCGTCCTGGCGGCATAGGCGACCCGACGGCCGTCGGGCGGCGAGAGGATCGGGCGGTCCGCCTCATCGAAGAGCGGCCCCTCGGCTTCGTCCACGACGACGAGCACCCGCTCGCCGCGCTTGGCCCTGTAAGCCAGATGGGCGCCGTCCTCGCTGAACACGATGCTCTCCATGTCTAGAGCGGTTCTCGAAAGTCGTTTCACTTGACACTCAGAGCGAGGTCTTGGG
>CAZCER010000237.1:0-7601 GCA_964497385.1 uncultured Armatimonadia bacterium
TCGAACTTCTCGGGCGGCCCGTAGCGCCCGATCTTCGGACGATCCTTCGTGAAGCCCCACGCGTACGCGAGCAGACCGACCGCGACCGCCACGTCTCTGGGGTGCGGCAGCATCGACGACCAGCGCGCCTTCTTGACGACGATCTGGTACGCCACCCACAGGAGGTGAGCGCCGACGTCGATCATGAGGCCGACCGCGGCGATGCGATGGATCAGCCCGGCCGTGTAAACGCCTCCGAGAGCCGCGATGATGATGCGCGAGGACACAGCCTCCGGAAACATCAGTGGGATGCCGGTGATCGAGAGCGTCGTGAAACTGACGACCATGCCGATGTGCTGAAGACGGACCGCCAGCGACCAACGTTGGTAGTCGCCGCCCGGTTCCTCGGCCGCCTTGAGAGCGTCCGCGTGCACCGGCGAGCGCCCGCGGATCAGCGCGCGCACAACCCGAACGGCCTCGGAACCCATGAACAGGAACATGCACGCGGCGATGACTCCGGTCACGGCGACGTGCAGGATGTGGACGAGGTTGAGAAGCGGGTCCTCCGTCGGGTCCTGGTGGGTGAAGGCTTCGGAGAACTTGGTGGCGGCGCCCGGGTGACACTCCCCGCACGTGGCCGGTCGGTTGGCCGGACTCACGCGCGAGTCGGGATGGTCGGCTCCGTGGATCTCGTGGTTCCCATGGCACGAAGAGCAAACCGCCACGCGCATCTCGTTCTTGAGCCCCGTGAGGCTGCGCTTCTGTCCATGGACGCTCGCGTCGTAGGTGGTCTTGTGCTCATCCGCGTGACACACGCCGCACGTATCCGGGACGTTGTACTTCGCGGTCGGGCTCTCCGGGTCGGACATGGCGCGCATCCCGTGCGCGCCGTGGCAGTCGGTGCAGAGCGGAGGCGCCGGGCCGCGCTCCGGATCGTCCACATCATACGCGGCGAGCACGGCGGCGTGGCCGCCGCGTTCCCAGTCGATGTACTGCTCGGGGTGACACTCCTCGCACGCTCGAAGCGTCGCGAGGCCGACGGACCCGCGGAGGGTCATTGCGCCCGCTTCCAGCGCATTCGCGGGCTCCACCGGGGTCACAGCCATCCCGCGGTCCGTGGGCGAGGCCAGGGTGTCGATGTGGCAGTCGGTGCAGGCGAGGTCGTGGTGAACGTCCTCGGGGCTTCCGACGGCGGCCGGATGCGTTCCGAGTTGGGCCACGGCGTCGGGTCCGGACACCGTGTGACACCGGAGGCACGAGGCGTTCGCCTCGCGCGCATCCACCGGTCCCTGGAGGACGGCGGCAGCCAATATCAGCGCGAACTGCGGTATCAAGGACGGCTCCGGCCACTCTGGCGATGGCGCTCCGACGCCTGTCGGAAGGCAACGCAATAAACCAGAGGACCCGCTTCGAGGCCCTCTGGCCCGCTCGGTGCGCCAAGTTGGTCCCCATGTTCTACCCGATTCGGGCGTCTACCTCCAGTGCTCGCCCTCATCAACCGTGCGTTGCAGGGCTCCTCGGCCTCCCCGCGAAGGACCGGACCTATGAGACGACGCGCACCGCTGCACGGGTGTTCAGCGACCCCTTCGAGCGCACGTCCGGTCGCACTCGTCACCGGCGCCTCGAGCGGGATCGGGCAGGAGTTCTGCCGCCGCCTTGCCGGCGACGGCTGCGCTCTCATCCTTGTCGCGCGCCGGCGCGAGCGACTCCTGAGCCTCGCGCGCGAACTGCACCGCGACGCGGGCGTCCCCGTGACCACGATCGTCTGCGACCTCTCTTCCGCCAAACCTCTCGCGCGGCTTGCGGAGCGCGTCCGCGCGACGCCGCGGCTCGACTTCCTGGTGAACAACGCGGGCTTCGGCGTCCCGGGCGATTTCGCCGCGATCCCCGCGGAGCGCCATCAGGCGATGGTGGACGTGCACGTGACGGCGACGACGCTCCTCACTCACGCGGCCCTCCGCCCTATGTTGGCCCAAGGCTCCGGGGCCATCGTCAACGTCTCCTCGCTCGCTTCGCTCGTTCCCGTCGGCAGCGCCATGTACAGCGCGACGAAGGCGTTCTTGACCGTGTTCTCGGTCCAGCTTGCGATCCAGCTTCGCGGGACCGGCGTGCGCGTTCAGGCCCTGTGCCCCGGCATGACGGTGACGGAGTTCCACGACGCGGTGGCGCACGGCGGCTTCGATCGCTCGGCCGTTCCGCCGTGGATGTGGCTCTCGGCGGAGCGCGTCGTCGAGGAGTCCCTTCAGGCTCTCGCCCGCGGACGCGTTCTTTGCGTGCCGGGGCGCCGCTACCGCGCGTTGCTGCGTTTCGCGAGGACATGGCCGGGCCGCTGGGCGCTCGGTAGGCTGAACGCAACGAAGTCCGTGAGCGAATTCACAAACGTGGATGTTGTCGACCACGAAACAAGGACACGGCCTTTCGGGAGCCGAAGCACCTAGGCGATGAGGCCCCACGCAGTCCATCGGGTCAGCATGGAGTCCACGAACGACACTGCCAATCTGCGCTGTCAGCAGCGGAGGAGATGTCTGCATGCCGCATGAGTCGTCAGAGATCGCAATCCTGGGAGGAAGCGCGGCCGGTGTGACCGCCGCCATCACCGCCCGTCGGCGGCACCCCGACAAGCGCGTCGTGGTCCTGCGCAAGGAAGACCGAGCCATCATCCCTTGCAGCATTCCCTACATTTTCGGCACCACGGGGTCGGTGGACAAGACCTGGATGCCCGACGACGGCATCCACCGGAACGGCATTGACCTGATCGTGGACGAAGTGACGGAGATCGATCGCCCCGAGCGGACTTTGACGACCCGCGGCGGTCTCACATTGGCCTACGAACGCCTCGTCGTGGCGACGGGGTCGGTGCCGCTGGTCCCGCCGATTCCCGGCTTCGACAAGAGCAACGTGTACGCGATCCACAAGGACGGATTGCGCATCGAAGGCATGCAGAGCGACCTCGAGGGCGTCGAGGAGATCGTCGTCGTGGGCGGCGGCTTCATCGGCGTGGAGATGGCCGATGAACTCAACAAAGCGGGCAACCGGTCCGTCACGATCGTGGAGACCCTGGAACACTGCCTCATGCTCGCCTTCGACACCGAGTTCTGTCTCGAGGCCGAGCGGATCCTCGAGGAACGCGGCGTCCGCGTCCTGGCCGGCAGCGCCGTGCGGGAGCTTGCGGGGGGAAGCGCCGTCGAGAAGGTGGTTCTGAGCGGCGATCAAGAACTGACAACCGACGCGGTCGTCTTCGGGATCGGCGCGGTCCCCAACGTCGACCTGGCGCGCAAGTGCGGCCTTCCCCTCGGACCGACCGGAGCGATCCGCGTCGACCGCACCATGCGTACGGAGGACGTCAACGTGTTCGCCTGCGGAGACTGCGCGGAGAAGGTGTCCTTCTTCGGGGGCAAGCCGTCGCCGTTGCGCTTGGCTTCGACCGCGGCGGCCGAAGCGCGCATCGCCGGCGCGAATCTCTACGGCATCCGTCGCGAGAACCCTGGTACGATTGGGGTGTACTCGACTCTCATCGGAGACACGGCGTTCGCCTGCGCCGGCTTGACCGAGGCCCTCGCGCGGCGTCACGGTTACGCCACCGTGAGCGGAACCGTCGAGGGACCGAACCGCCACCCGGGCTGCATGCCAGGAGGGCGCGCCGTAAAGGTCAAGCTCGTCTTCGAGAAGACGAGCCGCACGCTGATCGGCGCCCAAGTGCAGGGCGACGTCGCCGCCGGCGAGATCATCAACATCGCCAGCGCGTGCATCCAGCACAAGATGACGATCGATGACGTAGCATGCTTCCAGATGGGCACGCACCCGACCATGACCGCCTCGCCCGTTGCCTACCAACTCGTGAACGCGGCCGAAGCGGCTCTTCTCGACCGGTAGTGCGAACCGTCGCGCCGCGCGGACAGGTCGGAGCAAGGCGAAACGGAGGAGTACGGCGATGGCTCGGATTCTGGTGGTCGACGATGACCGCGACTTCCAGCAGTTCACGCGGGTCTGCCTGGAGTCGGTTGGACATGAGATAGAGGCGGCGCTCACGCCGGACGACGGGATTGCGAAGGTGCAGGCCTTCCGACCGGATCTCGTCATCCTCGACGTCATGATGCCGGACGGCTATGAGGGCTTCAGCGTCGCCCGAACCATTCGCGAGGAGTTGGGGCTCCGGGAACTCCCCATCGTGATTCTGTCTGCGGTGCATCAGAAGAAGGATGTACCGTACCGCTTCGGACCCGATGACGACTACCTGCCTGTTGACACGTTCATGGACAAGCCTGTGAGCCCGGCGGAACTCCTGGAGACGGTCGGTCGCCTTCTCGGAAGCGGCGGCTGCGCCGGCGAGCTGGATCCGCTGTAGACTTTCGCCCCAAGGCCCAACTCACTCCACCGTACGCCCAGCGGCGCGCGGCAGGGGTGGGTTGCGCCTCGTGGCGCTTCCGGCTCGCCGCACCGCTTTCGCAAGGACCGGAGGAGGCGCGTTGTCGCGCCTCCTCCGCGGCCGCGAGAGGACGCATCGTGATGAACCCATCCGTCGTGACCGAGATGACCGCGACTCCCCTCGGCCGCACGACTCTCCTCGACCCGGAGCATCTGCGTCGGGTGGACGCCAACCGCAGGTACCTCATGAGCCTCACGAACGAGAACCTGCTTCAGGCTTTCCTTCTCGAAGCGGGTCGTCTCAATGTCAGCATCTACCATTGGGAGGCCGAACACGGGAAGCACCACTGGGGCTGGGAGTCGCCGATGTGCCAGCTTCGCGGCCACTTCCTCGGCCACTGGCTGAGCGCCGCCGCGATGGCCTACGCTTCCCGGGGCGATGAGGAACTCCGCGCGAAGGCGAACACCATCGTGCGCCTGCTCGGAGAGTGCCAAGAAGAGAACGGCGGCGAGTGGGCGGGCTCGATCCCGGAGAAGTATCTCGATTGGGTGGCTCGCAAGAAGCGCGTCTGGGCCCCGCACTACACCCTCCACAAGACCTTCATGGGCCTGCTCGACATGCACCGCCTCGCAGGCAGCGAGCAAGCCCTTGACATCGCCGTCAAGTGGGCCGCCTGGTTCACCCGGTGGGCGTTTCAGTTCGACCGGGAGCACTGGAACGACATGCTGGACGTCGAGACCGGCGGGATGATGGAGGCCTTCGCGGACCTCTACGCCGCGACGGGCTCGGAGGCGCACCTCGCCCTGATGCGCCGCTATGAGAGGCCAAGACTCTTCGAGCGGCTCCTCGCGGGCGACGACCCGCTCACGAACCAGCACGCGAACACAACCGTGCCCGAGATCCACGGGGCCGCGCGCGCTTACGAACTCACGGGCGAGCGCCGCTATCGGGACATCTGCGAAGCCTACTGGCGGTGCGCCGTTACAGCGCGGGGCTTCTTCTGCACGGGCGGCCAGACCAGCGGAGAGGTATGGACCCCACCTCAGCGGTTCGACGCGCGCCTCGGCGATCTCACCCAGGAGCACTGCGTCGTCTACAACATGATCCGACTCGCGGACTACCTGCTGCGCTGGACGGGCGAGGTGGAGTACGCCGACTACATCGAGCGGAACCACCGGAACGGCATCCTCACTCAGCAGAACCCGGACACCGCGATGGTCGCCTACTTCCTGCCGCTGCGGCCGGGCGCGCGCAAAGAGTGGTCCACACAGACCAGCACCTTCACCTGTTGCCTCGGCACAGTCGTCCAGGCGAACGCGCACCACACAGGTTACATCGCCTACGAGCACCCGGATGGCGTCACCATAGCCCAGCACATCCCGTCGATCGTGGAGGCGACGGCGGGTGGGAGGCCCGTCCGTCTGACGCTCGGCCTCGACACGCGCACGACCTACATCAACCGCGACGGTTGGACCCTTCCCGACCCGCACAGCCGGCCGTCATCCTCGACCTACACGGTCAAGGTCGAGTGCGAGGCCGAGAACGAGTTCGAACTGCGCCTCCGGCTCCCTTGGTGGATGGCCGGGGCGCCGACGCTCCTCGTGAACGGCGAGCCGCGCCCGATTGAGGGCGCGTGCGCCTCGTCGTGGCTCTCGATCGGCCGCGCCTGGAAGAGCGACACGGTGAGCCTCGAACTCCCGCGGTCGCTGTCGGCCTGTCCAGTGCCGGACAACCCCGGCCGCGTCGCTTTCATGGACGGCCCGGTGGTGCTCGCCGGCCTCACGGGCGGCGCCATGGCCCTCGTGAGCGACACCGACCACCCGGAGAGCCGGCTCTCCGCCGACCCCGCCCTACTCGCAGGGGCCGGCGAGGGCGCCCCGACGCTCCGCGGCGACGCCGCCTGCCCGGAGTGCCTGCTCGCCCCCGACGATGAGCGTCACTGGGGCGCGTGGCAGGTGCGCTATCGCACGCGGGGACAGGCGTCGAACTTCAAGCTCGTACCTCTGGAGGACGTGCGCGACGAGCCCTACACCGTCTACTTCGACCTGAAGCCGAACCGCCCGTAGCCGTGTCCGGCCGACCGCGCGAGGGTGGGACGCCGGGTCCCGCGAGACGCGGCCGAAACGAGGTGTGACTTGCTTCGTCTTCTGGCCCTGACCTGCGCGCTGGCGACGGGAGGCGCGATCGCCGAGGAGGGAGGGACTGCCGTGGGCATGGTCCAGACGGTCACAGGCCCCGTGGCCCCCGAGGATCTCGGCCCGACGCTTACGCATGAGCACATCCTGGTCGACTTCATCGGCGCCGCGGAGGTCAGCCCCGATCGCTACGACGCCGACGAGGTCTTCGCGGTCATGCTGCCGCACCTCCTCCGCCTGCGCGAAGCCGGTGTCGAGACCCTCGTCGAATGCACCCCGGACTACCTCGGTCGCGACCCGTCGCTGCTGCGCCGGCTGAGCCTTGCGAGTCGGGTGAGGATCCTCACGAACACCGGCCTCTACAAGGCCCCCTACCTGCCCGAGCGCGCGCACACGCTCACGGCCGACGAACTGGCCGCGGAGTGGATCTCGGAGGCGCGCGGGGGCATCGGGCCGGAGCGCGTGAAACCGGGCTTCATCAAGATCGCCGTGAACCCCGGGCCGCTCGTCGAGGTGCAACGCAAGATCGTCCGGGCGGCGGCGCGGACGTCGCTCGCCACGGGCCTTCCGATCGCCTGCCATACGGGCTCGGGGGTGGCCGCACTGGAGGAGATCGAGATCCTCGAGTCCGAGGGCTGCCCGGCCTCGCGACTGATCGTTGTGCACGCGGACGCGGAGCCGGACCGCTCCTATGATCGTCGGATCGCCGAGCGCGGCGCCTGGATCTCCTACGACGGCATCCGGGAGGGGAACGCGGCGGATCGCCTGGCCCTGGTGCGGCGCGGACTCGAGGAGTTCCCGGAGCGGCTTCTCATCAGCCAGGACGCCGGCTGGTACCACGTGGGCGAAGCGGGCGGCGGGGAGGTGGTCCCGTTCGACTGGCTTCCGCGCGCCTTCGTCCCGATGCTCCGCGACGCGGGCGTCACCCGGACCGACATCGACCGCCTGTTGACGGCGAACCCGGCCCGCGCGTTCACCGTCCGGTAGCCGCGCCGGGCCGCACGGCGACCTCGCACAAGCTGTAGGGGGCCGTGTGGGGTGCGACCGGCAGGTCGCCCTCTTCGGGTAGTCGGGCCGTCCCGGCGCGAGCCGATGAGGGCCGGGTAGTCGGACCGTCCCGG